>CAMAKT010000072.1 GCA_945836135.1 uncultured Clostridia bacterium
AGAAGCGCAATCGCAATATTGAGGGAACCGGTTTGGGATTGAATCTCACAAAGAATCTTGTGAAAATGCTGGGAGGGGAAATAAGTGCAGAGAGTACTTATGGAAAAGGCTCCTGTTTTAAGGCTGAAATACCGCAAAATGTTATAGATTTTGAACCAATGGGGGATTTTGAAAAGCAATATCAGAGGTTCATAAGTGATTCGGAAAAACAAAGACAGTCTTTGGTTGCACCTGATGCAAATGTACTGGTTGTGGATGATGTCGAGATAAATCTTAAAGTAATGAAGGGACTTTTGAAAAAGACACAAGTACAGGTTGATACAGCCGATAGTGGCAGAAAGTGTTTGGAACATGTCACAAAGAAGCAGTATGACCTGATTTTCTTAGACCACATGATGCCGGAAATGGATGGTATAGAAACACTACAGCAAATGAAGCTTCTTGCGGGCAATCTGAATAAGAATACACCCGTGGTTATGCTGACTGCAAATGCTACGAGAGGCGCCAGAGATGAGTATATTCAGGCCGGATTTACCGACTATCTTACAAAGCCTGTTCAGGAAGAGGATTTACAGGCAATGCTCTTTAAGTATTTGAGTGAAAAAGCAACCTGGCAAACCGATGTTTATAGCAATGAACCACAAAATGTCATGCAATCTGTGGAGGGAATACCGGACCTGGACGTACAAACAGGACTTAAATATTGCATGGACAAAGAATTGTATGAGGAAGTACTGATAGAATATATTCAGGCAGACAAATCAGCCCAGATTAATCAGTATTTTGATGCGAAAGATTGGATAAATTACAAGGTTTTGGTACATGCATTAAAAACTACCTCACTTACAATAGGAGCCATATCGCTATCAGAGGAGGCAAAGGCGTTGGAGCTTGCCTCTGCAGAAGGTGATGAGAGCTATATCCTGTCTCATCACCAAGCTGTTATGGATAAGTACATATGCTTATTAGACGAGCTGCAAAAGATATTTTGCAAAGTGAAAAGTGTGCGCTAAACGCACACTTTTCATGGTATAAGGGATAGAATCTGTTCGATATTCATATCTTCCATTAAAGAATCTAATTGATTAAGCAAATCTGTATGCTCAGCGGCATCAGAGGCAGCGTGAGCTTTCTTAAGTAGCGCTGTTGCACTGGCAAAATCAAAATCTGAAACAGATTTTTTGAAGTCTTTTAAGATTGCCGCAATCTGACCGGAAGAATCTGAGTCAGGGGATGACACAGTTGATATATTATATTTTTGGAAAACATTCTTGAATGTTTGCAGTAATTTCCTATATTCGTATTCAAAGGACTGTAGATTGGTACGAATATAGGATATATCTTTATTTTTTCCGGCTGTTTCAAGTGCTTTTGCAGCATTTCCACATCTCTCAGCGCCGACATTCAGACATGATCCTTTTAATGCATGGGCCAAAATGGTAAAGTCTTTCCAGTTTTCAGCTTCGTAATGCTTATTGAGCATATTAAGCTGGCTCTCGGCTTCGTCGTACATTATCTGAAGAACCTCCAGATAATTTTCAATCTTGCCACCGCAATATGTGATTCCGATTGGAACATTTACATCCGGAAGAAAGGTTGAAAGCATCGATTCGGATGGACTGCCCGACATTGTATCGGTGGATACTACCGTGGTATTTTTTTCATACGGCGTAACGAATTCAATTACGTCCCTTGGTAGAAATTTCTGGAGTATAGCTTCCAGCTCACGGAAGTTAATCGGCTTTGACAGATATTCGTCAAATCCTTCTGCCAAGAGTTCATTTCGCACACCGGTGATTGCATTTGCTGTTAGAGCGATAATTTTGCAATGCTTCGGGGACGCGTAGTAGTCATTGAGCCCGTGAATCCGTCTCATGGCTTCGATTCCGTCCATTTCCGGCATCATCTGATCCATGAAGATGAGGTCATAATGCTTGTTATGGCACATCCGGATGGCTTGAGAACCGCTGTCTGCCATATCTACATTCATACCATAGTATCCCATGCTTCGGGAAATTACTTTAAGGTTTATCGGATTGTCATCTACAATCAAGGCTTCGACTCCGTGTACATGTAATGTTCCGAGAGAAAATTCGTCTCTGATATGATGGGACTGGATAAGGTCGAGGTCCAACGGTGAGGCATCTATAACAGACTGCTCCACCGTCGCAATGAAGGTTGAACCTTTTCCGTATACACTCTTAACACGTATATCGCCGTTCATAAGAGAACAGTAGCCTTTTACCAGAGCAAGCCCGAGCCCGGTACCTTCCTTGCCGTAGTTTTTTTCCTGATCAACCTGTGTAAAGGCATCAAATAATCGCGATAATTCTTCTTCTTTGATACCGATTCCGGAATCGCTTACCCGAAACTCCATAGTAAAAGGAATTATGGAAGGGTCTGAACATTGAATTTCTAATCTGACAAATCCGGATGGGGTATATTTCACGGAATTATTGAGCAGATTGATTAGTATGCTTCTTATACGATTAGTGTCTCCGTTCAGAACACAAGGAAGCTTCGGGTCAATCTGCATTTGAAAATCCAAGCCCTTTTTTGAGGTTTGTGTATGTATCATTTCATAGATATCATGAAGAAGTTCAGCAGTGTTGTAATTGACTTTTACAAGGGTCATTTTGCCGGACTCAATCTTGGAAATGTCGAGGATGTCGTTGATGAGGGTCATCAGATTATGGGAAGATGTCTTGATATCTTCCAGGTAGGATTTAAGAGTCGGTGAAGAATTCTCCTGAAGAGCCAGTTCAGAAAAGCCAATAATAGCATTCATCGGGGTGCGGATTTCATGGGACATATTTGCAAGAAACTGGCTTTTGGCAGAATTGGAAGAATCTGCTTCCTGACGGGCTTTTTTTAATTCTTCTATATATCGCATACGTTCTGACAGATTCTGTACGTTGACGATGTAGCCGATTAAATCTCCATAGTTGTCTTTGATTTTGCTGACAGTAAGGTTACAGGGAAACTGATTGACCAGGCATATAGCATCCTGGCGGCTGAAATGGGGTTCATCAAAGTCAAAAACGGTATGACTGTCTATATTAAACAGCGATTCTATATGATAGTTGATAAGCTTGTCCTCCTCCTTGGGAAGTGAAAGGAATTCAGAGGCGGCTTCATTTGCGATGCGAAGCTGATAGTTCTCGTCGAAGACAAGTACTGGCATTGCGAGGGAATGGTAAATAAATTCGGACATGTTGGAGACGTTGATTCTGGTACGGTTAAGCACATCCATTGCATAGAACAGGATTATAAGTCCCCAAAACTGTGTGACATTACTGCCGGGAAGGGCAGGAAGGCCAATGGCAGGGAATATCATGTCAAGCACCGTTCCGATAAGAATCAGAACCGTTATCAGGAGAAAACGTTTTCCGAAAGCCTTCATGCGTTTCTTGTCTGAAGAGTGAATCATGTGTATGATTACTCCGACAATGTTGATGGAGACAATAATAAAATATGTAGTGTATATGGTGTTGACTATTCCGGGTTTGAAACGATATGTCATTCCGAAGGAAGAGATAAAATACTCAGTTTGACCGCGCTGGATGGAGAGAAGATAAGGAATATATCCTGTGATTGCTACAAAATTAAATATATTTTGTGCCTTTTTTGAAATATGGGCGAACAGGCATATTAAATACTGCACAGTAATCATATACAAAACAGTTCCCAGGATTGCAAAGGAGCGCCAGAAATAAGCTTTTTCCACATCTACCTGAATAAACAGCATGCTAAAGCCAAGGCTCCAGATTGCACTCGCAAGAGCAAATAAATGCAAAGCCTTGTTTGCGGTGTCCAGCTTTTTCCTATTCCAAATCGGACTCAGGAAAAGATAAAATGCAATTATAGCGTCAATAAATAAAATGTATGAAAAAAGCGTCTTCATATATTCCTCCGTTAACAGACCTGTATAAATATATTATAGCATGGAAATCAGAGAAATGATAGGGGAGAATGCTTGCAGTTTTTTGTAAACTAAGGTATCATAAAAATGTCATAACAGAAATTAAGTTATAAAATATATGATATATCATGGAGGTATATTTATGGAGCTTAGTCTGCCGGCAGTTTTTAGCAATAATATGGTGCTTCAGAGACGAAAACATGTGCTGGTGTGGGGAAAGGCAAAGGAGGGCGTGCTTGTTAAGGTGAATATTGCCGGACAGGAAGGCTGCGGCAAATGTTATGATGGCAGGTTTGAAGTGCTGCTCAACCCTATGGAGGCAGGGGGACCTTATACGATGACCGTGACGGACGGGGAGAGCTGCCTTAGATATGAGAATGTGCTTGTGGGTGAAGTATGGCTCGCAGGAGGGCAGTCCAATATGGAGCTTGAACTGCAAAACAGTGATAACGGCAGGGAGATTGTGGATAATGCCCATGATGAAGAATTGAGATATTATTACACTCCGAAAATCAGCTATATCTGCGATGAACTTCTTGAGGCTGAAAAAAACAGCGGATGGGAGGTGTGCAGACCGGGCACTGCAGCCTGCTGGTCAGCGGTGGCTTATTACTGGGCTGAGAAGATGCGAAGGGAACTTAATGTACCGGTGGGGATAATAGGCTGTAACTGGGGCGGAACCTACGCCCACAACTGGGTAAGCCGTGAGAGACTTCTGTCACATTCTAAGACGCAGCATTTTGTCCTTGAATATGAGGATATGGTGGCAAATCAGAATTTTGATGATTATCTTAGAGAGCTGGAAGAGTACAGGGAATACTATAAGGAATGGGTTAAGCGTGTGGATGCATGTTATGCACAGAATCCCGATATTGAGTGGCAGGATGTACTTGCAATCGCAGGCGAGAACCGCTGGCCAGGACCTTCAGGTCCAAGGTTTGAATACAGACCTTACGGGTTGTACGAATCCATGTTGTGTCGCGTGGCACCTTATACCTTAGGTGGTGCGATTTACTATCAGGGAGAAAATGACGAAAATAACAATGCAATATATGATGTGCTGCTCCGCAATCTAATTGATGAATGGAGACGGCTGTGGAGAGATGACAGTCTGCCCTTTGGGATTGTGCAGCTACCGGTGCATGACCCTGATACTGAGAAGACAGGGAGAGGCTGGGGCGGTGTAAGACGTGCTCAGGACAAAATATGCAGGACTGTGAAGAATACCTCCCTTACCGTTATAACGGACTGTGGCAATAAGAAGAATATACATCCAACCGATAAAAAGACCGTGGGCGAGAGACTTGCGGAGAATGTGCTTAAGGATATTTTCGGGCTCCATGGGTATAATGGAAACGGACCACAACTTGATACTTATGAATACATATGCCGTAACGGAATAAATGGAATATTACTGCGTTTTTCAGGAGCCGATGAAGGCTTTTGGCGTAAGGAAAAGGATAAGGAAGGTGCATATGGACAGGGAGACAAGCTGGTTGTGGTTACATCTGATGATAAATGCCTGACTTCTGGAATTGAGGGAGCTTGTGAGGGCTTTGAAATTGCATGGAATGAGGATGGCGTTCAGGTATATTACCCGGCTAAGGTAAAGCTTGTAGAGGGAGCACTTTTCATATATAATGAGAAAGTCGGGCTGCCGAGATACGCGCGCTATGGAAATGATAATTATTACAGACCGCTTCTTTTGGATAAAAAAGGCAGACCACTTATGCCGTTCTGGATTGGATAGAAATTTGACTGAATATTTTGATATGCGTAATGTGACGCGGAATGGAGAGATTAATGAGAGTTGGAATGGGATATGATGTTCACAGACTGGTGGAGAATCGTGACCTGATAATAGGAGGAGTGAAAATTCCTTACGAGAAAGGACTTTTAGGGCACTCCGATGCAGATGTGCTGCTTCATGCAATTATGGATGCACTATTAGGTGCTGCTGCATTGGGTGATATAGGAAAGCATTTTCCTGACAGCGACCCGGCATATAAGGGCGCGGACAGTCTCATGCTGCTTAAGAAAGTTGAAGAGCTGTTATCGGAGGAAGGCTATGTAA
Organism: uncultured Clostridia bacterium; assembly: GCA_945836135.1. GTDB lineage: Bacteria > Bacillota > Clostridia > Lachnospirales > Lachnospiraceae > CAG-882. The sequence goes on from CAMAKT010000072.1 coordinate 5,997, forward strand.
TTGAGAATATTGACAGTACTATTATCGCACAGCGTCCTAAGATGGCTCCCCATATCGAGCAGATGCGCCGCAATATAGCTGACACGCTGGGACTCGATATCGGCCGTGTCAATGTAAAGGCAACCACTGAGGAGGGGCTGGGCTTTACCGGAACCGGTGAAGGAATTTCAGCTCAGGCGGTTGCACTAATAATTTCAGTAGAAAATTATATTTATGATGACATTGCACGCCAGCAGCTGATGGGAAGCCCTTCAGGATGTGAAGGCTGCAGGGGTTGCTCCAAAAGGTGACGGTTCGCTATGAACAAAAAATGATTGACAAAATCAATTTGCATGCATATTCTATTAGTGTATTAATAATCAAAATGATATATGCATAGAAGGAAAAGAGTAACGGTGTGAGTTTCATTCAGAGAGGAGAGCATACAGGGATATATTCCTTGTGAGGTGGAAGCTTTCCATGGAGCAGCCGTGAAGTGCGTTCCGGAGCATGACGGGGGAATAACAGTATCCCGTCACGGATGACACCGTTATATGTCTAAGAGATAGGAGGCGTATGCCTCTTAAGTAGAGTGGAACCGCGATGAACTTGCCTCTATAATGAGGCAGGTTCTTCTTTGTTTATAAACAAAAAAGGAGTAAGCCATGTTTGAAAGCATTAAAAGGGAGATTGCAATCATCAGAGACCGAGACCCGGCAATCAAGTCGGATATGGAGGTCTTTTTATACCCATCTTTTAAGGCAATTCTTAAGTACAGAAAAGCACACAGGCTGTACGAGAAAAAGCATTATTTTCTCGCAAGGCTGATTTCTCAGCGTGCGGCAAGAAAAACCGGAATAGAGATACACCCCGGAGCCACAATAGGTGAGGGACTGTTTATTGACCATGGGCATGGAGTTGTTATTGGCGAGACAGCCATAATAGGTGACAATGTGACGCTGTACCAGGGCGTTACATTAGGAGGCACGGGCAAGGAACATGGCAAGAGGCATCCGACACTTGAGGATAATGTGATGGTGGGAACCGGAGCTAAGGTATTAGGCTCCATTACCATAGGAGCCAATTCCATGATTGGGGCAGGCTCGGTTGTATTGGAGAATGTTCCGCCTAATTCAACAGTTGTAGGTGTTCCCGGACGTGTGGTTAAGCGCGACAATGTAAGGGTACCCAGCGCGGATTTGGACCAGGTACATCTGCCTGACCCGGTCATGAATGAGATAAGGCAGCTTAAAGCATCGGTGGCTGCCTTAGAAAAACTTGTTTTAACAGATAAAAGCATTGAATAAAATAAACATACGCATAAACAGCGTGGAAAAGAGGAGAACATGGAGAATAAGATTCGTTTTTTTAACACACTTACAAGAAATGTGGAATTGTTTGTGCCTAATGAGGAAGGAAAGGTTAAGATGTATACATGTGGCCCTACTGTCTATCATTATGCGCATATTGGCAATTTAAGAAGCTACATTATGGAAGATGTGCTTGAGAAGACCTTACGCTATGTGGGCTATGATGTAAAGCGTGTTATGAACATCACCGATGTGGGGCATCTCTCAAGCGATGCCGATACCGGTGAGGATAAAATGCTCAAAGGGGCCAAGAGAGAGCACAAGACAGTTATGGAAATCGCAAAATTCTATACAGATGCATTTCTGTCGGACTGCGCCAAGCTGAATATTAAGATACCTGATGTGGTGGAGCCTGCAACCAACTGCATTGATGAATTTATCAATATGGTCAGTGTGCTTCTTGAAAAGGGCTATGCCTATATTGCGGGGGATAATGTATATTTTGATACATCGAAGCTTGATGACTATTATGTTTTCTCCAGTCAGAGCGAAAAAGAGCTTATGGTGGGCGTGCGTGATGACGTAAGCGAGGATACCAATAAGAAAAATAAGGCGGATTTCGTTTTATGGTTCACCAAATCCAAGTTCGACAATCAGGAACTTAAATGGGATAGTCCGTGGGGCGTTGGATATCCGGGATGGCATATAGAGTGCTCCTGTATAAGCATGAAGCATCTGGGTGAATATATGGATATCCATTGCGGTGGTGTGGACAATATATTCCCGCACCATACCAATGAGATTGCCCAGAGTGAGTCATATCTTGGACATAAGTGGTGCAATTACTGGTTCCATGTTCATCACCTTAATGATAAGTCCGGCAAGATGAGTAAGTCCACGGGAAATATCCTGACGGTTTCCGTGCTTGAAGAGAATGGCTATGACCCATTAGTATACAGAATGTTCTGCCTTCAGTCACATTACCGTAAGCCTCTTGAGTTCTCCTATGAGATTATGGATAATGTTGCTGCGGCATACAATAAGCTTGTCAAGAGAATCGGAGCTTTAAAGGATGAGGGCGAGGTTAATGCGGCGGCATATGCAAGACTTAAGGCTGCTTTTGAAGATGCCCTTGCCAATGACCTTAATACATCAAGTGCAATCACTGTAGTGTATGATGTACTGAGGGATGAGTGTAATGATAAGACCAAGCTTGAGCTTATAAGAAGCTTTGACGAGGTGCTTTCCCTTAGCCTTACAAGAGAGGTCGGAAAGCAGGATGCAGAGACGGGCTTGGACGCAGAGCTTGAGCAGTATGTAACAGCTAAGATTGAAGAACGTAAGGTTGCCAAGAAAGAAAAGGATTTTGCCAAGGCAGATGCCATCAGGGAGGAACTGCTTTCCAAGGGAATAGTGATTAAGGACACCAGAGAGGGAACTGTCTGGGAAAAGGCGTGATGCGGCAATAAGGATTGCAGGGAAAAGAGGAAGTACATGGACGAAAAAATCAGAGAGGTGTTTTCGGTGCCGGAAGTTAATGCTGACAGTTATTCGCCTCTTACCCTTGCTTATATGGGAGACTGTGTTTATGAAATGACAATTCGCACACTTCTTGTAAGCCGGGGGAATGCACCAGTGAATACACTTAACAGGAAGGCGAGCAATCTTGCCAAGGCATCATCACAATCACGGATGATAAGTGCGCTTATAGAGGCGGAAGCTTTGACGGAAGAGGAGATTGCGGTGTACAAAAGAGGCCGCAATGCCAAGTCGTTTTCCACGGCAAAGAATGCTACAGTTAATGACTATCGTCGTGCCACCGGATATGAAGCACTGATTGGATGGCTCTATCTTAGCGGCAGGAGCAGGCGTGCATTAGAGATTATCAAGCTGGGCTTTGAGGCTGTTGATGTTACAGTATAGGAACGGCTAAGCAGCCAAGCAATGCTTAGCATCAGTTGTGGGCAAAATGCCTTTTTACCCTAACTGCATCATTATATGCTATATGCGAGGGAAAGTAGTGCAGAAACGAGGAGATTATGAGATACGAGGAATATACCATAGAAGGAAGGAATGCAGTTATAGAGGCATTCCGCTCAGGAAAGACGGTGGACAAGCTCTATGTGCTTGACGGCTGTCAGGACGGGCCGGTCAAGACCATAGTCCGGGAAGCAAAAAAAGGTGATACAATTATCAATTTTGTCACCAAGGAAAGGCTTGATGAGATGAGCCGTACGGGGCATCATCAGGGAGTAATTGCTAAGGCGGCAGCCTATGAGTATGCTGAGGTTGAGGATATACTTGAAGCAGCACGAAAGAAGGGGGAACCTCCATTTATCCTTCTGCTGGACGGAATAGAGGACCCACATAATCTTGGTGCCATAATCCGTACCGCTAATCTTGCGGGTGCCCATGGTGTCATTATTCCGAAGCGCCGTGCTGTGGGACTTACCGCTGTGGTTGCCAAAACAAGCGCAGGGGCAATCAATTATACTCCGGTTGCAAAGGTAACCAACCTTGCCGGGACTATTGACGAGCTTAAGAAGCAGGGAATCTGGTTCGTCTGTGCCGATATGGGCGGAGAGCTTATGTACAAGCAGAATCTTACCGGGCCAATCGGTCTGGTCATAGGCAATGAAGGAGAGGGTGTTAGCCGCCTTGTCAAGGAAAAGTGTGATTTTATCACTTCTATTCCTATGAAGGGGGATATAGATTCACTCAACGCTTCTGTGGCAGCAGGCGTATTATCTTATGAGATTGTGCGCCAGAGGATGATGAAAAACTCATAGAACGGAGTTCTGATGGAAAAAAAGGATTATAAGGAATATTCTGACGAAAGGCTTGTTCTTATGGCAAGGGAAGGGGATGAGCGGGCAGAAGAATTCCTGTTAAAAAAATATAAGGATTTTGTGCGCTCTAAGGCAAGAGCTTACTTTCTTGCGGGAGGGGACAGCGATGATCTTATTCAGGAAGGCATGATTGGCCTGTACAATGCCATAAGTCATTATGATGAGAGCAAAGAATCTTCCTTTATGACCTATGCTGCAATATGTATCAACAATAAGCTGATTTCCGCCGTAAGTGCCGATAATCGTAAGAAAAATGCTCCTCTTAACGGCTATGTGTCCATATACAGTGTAATTACTGACGAGGCAGGTGAAGAGGCATCTCTTTCCGATGTGCTTCCTGCCGATGAAAGTGTAAACCCGGAGGATATTGTCTTAAGCCAGGAACAGAAAGAACTGGTTGCAAACAAGATGTTTGACCGTTTAAGCAGTCTTGAAAAAGAGATATTGTCCTACTATATGGAAGGTTTAAGCTATGCCGGAATCGCCAAAATTATCGGCAAGTCAGAAAAGTCTGTGGACAATGCCATACAGAGGATACGCTCAAAGCTAAAAAAAGTCAAATATTAGCTTGACAATACAGTCGAAGTTTGATAACATACTAATTCGGGTGGTGCAGTAGTCACTTGCCCGATGAAGTTGCTGCTATGGCTCAGATGGTAGAGCGTCGCCTTGGTAAGGCGGAGGTCACGGGTTCAATTCCCGTTAGCAGCTTACAGAAAAAGGGTATAGCACGGTGCTATACCCTTTTTCTGTGTCTAATTTACTTAAATATGAGGAGAAAAAGATTATGTATCTCAAACCAAAGCTGATTACGTGCATGAAAAGCTACAGCTTTTCACAATTTACCAAGGACGTAGTATCAGGTATTATTGTTGCAATTATTGCGCTTCCGCTGTCTATTGCACTGGCGCTGGCTTCAGGAGTCGGACCGGAGCAGGGCTTGTACACTGCGATTGTGGCAGGATTTGTCATTTCGCTGTTAGGAGGAAGCAGAGTACAGATTGCAGGTCCTACGGCTGCATTTGCTTCTATTGTGGCCGGAATTGTTGCAAAAAATGGCATGGATGGACTTATACTTGCAACAATCATGGCCGGTATTATTTTGGTTCTGATGGGAGTATTTAAGCTGGGCTCGCTTATTAAATACATTCCATTTACGATTACCACGGGCTTTACCTTCGGAATAGCGGTTACTATTGCCATAGGGCAGCTTAAGGATTTTCTTGGACTTACATTTGTCAACTCACCTATAGAGACCATGGATAAGCTGTTTGAAGTATTCAGGTGTATCGGAAGCTTTAACTGGCAGGCACTTGTGGTGGGCATGGTATGTCTGCTTATATTGATATTCTGGCCGAAGAAGCTGGAGAAGATTCCGGCATCACTGATTGCAGTTATTGCAGGTGCTGCCATGGTAGCACTTCTTAAGATGGACGTTAAGACAATCGGAGATTTATATGATATATCTTCTGCACCGCCTAAGTTTTCATTACCGTCATTTTCGCTTGAAAAGGCATCAGCAGTGGCATCTGATGCCCTTACCATAGCAATTCTTGCGGCGATTGAATCGCTGCTTTCCTGCGTGGTTGCGGATGGTATGATTGGAAGCAAGCATAATTCCAATATGGAACTGGTTGCCCAGGGTGCGGGCAATATAGCTTCTGCATTGTTCGGAGGAATTCCTGCTACGGGTGCAATTGCAAGAACGGCGGCAAACATTAAAAACGGCGGACGTACTCCTGTTGCGGGAATGGTTCATGCGGTGGTGCTTTTGCTGATTCTCGTATCACTTATGCCTCTTGCAAAGCTTATTCCAATGCCTGCAATAGCAGCCATCCTGTTCATGGTTGCTTATAATATGAGCGGATGGAGAACCTTTGTACATCTGGTTAAGACTTCACCTAAGAGCGATACGCTTGTACTTGTTGTAACCTTTGTGTTTACCGTGGTATTCGACCTTGTGGCTGCTATAGGTGTAGGTCTGGCACTTGCCTGTGTTCTCTTTATGAAGAGAATGTCCGATGTGACGGATGTGCATGGCTGGGTGTATGTTGATGAGGACAACAGAACTCCGGAGAATGAAGATAACCTTCATTTTAAGAAAGTACCTAAGGGCGTTCAGGTATTTGAGATTACAGGCCCTATGTTCTTTGCTGCTACCGAAAAATTCGGGAATATGCTTTATGAGCCAGGGACTAAAGTGCTTATTATCCGTATGAGGAGTGTTCCGGCGATTGATGCGACGGGAATACAGTCACTTGAGAAGATTATTGACAAGTGCAGCAAAAACGGCATCCAGGTTATCTTTTCACATGTCAATGAACAGCCTATGAAGGTTCTCAAAAAGTCGGGCATTTACGATAAGCTGGGCAGTGACAGCTTCTGTGCCAATATTGATGAT
>CAMAKT010000073.1 GCA_945836135.1 uncultured Clostridia bacterium
ATATGCGGTGTGCAGGTCATATTGTGCCTTGCACACCGCAAAGTAACCTGAAATAAAAGCTTAGACTCTGGAAAGATACTCGCCTGTACGTGTATCAATCTTAATCTTCTCACCCTGCTCAACAAAGAGAGGTACCATAACCTTAGCACCTGTCTCAACGATAGCCGGCTTGGTTGCGCCTGTAGCAGTGTTACCCTTAACACCCGGCTCAGACTCTGTAATCAGTAACTCAACAAAAAGAGGCGGTTCAATAGCAAATACATTGCCATTGTGGGAACAGAGCTTAACCATCTCGTTCTCCTTAACAAACTTAAGAGCGTCACCTACTGTCTCCTTAGTAAGCTGAATCTGCTCATAAGTCTCTGTATTCATAAAATAATCGAAATCGTCATCTGCGTAAAGATACTGATACTCAGACTTATCAATATGTGCCTGTGGGAACTTCTCAGTAGGGCTGAAAGACTTCTCGACAACGCCTCCACTAATGATATTCTTAAGCTTAGTTCTAACGAATGGTGATCCCTTGCCAGGCTTAACATGCTGGAACTCTATAATCTGCCAGATTGCTCCGTCCATCTCAACTGTTATGCCATTTCTAAAATCGCCTGCTGTTACCATATATAGGTATACCTCCTTGGAATAATCTTCTTTTGATTTTAATATATCTTACAACATATTTCAACTATTTTTTCAATCTTATTTTCTTTTTATCTGCTTTTTCCCGTTCTTTCACTATGTAGTCAGTTCAAGACTGATTAAAAGTGCCTGATTTACCTTGCTGATAATTTCATTATCCAAATGGCATACTTTATCTTTGAGACGTTTTTTGTCAATAGTTCGCAGCTGCTCCAGCAGAATAACCGAATCCTTGATAATGTCATATCGTGAGGAGTCAATCTCCACATGTGTTGGCAGCTTTGACTTATGCATCTGACTGGTAATCGCCGCACATATCACCGTCGGACTGTGATGGTTGCCCGTATCATTCTGAATAATAAGTACAGGTCTTATACCGCCCTGTTCCGAACCGATGACCGGCCTTAAATCTGCATAATATATATCACCGCGTTTAATTATCATATCTACACCCCGTTTTAGTATTAATTCCACACTAAGTATTTCCAGACTTTGCGGGAGTGTATTCACGATTATTCAATTTATTTGTATATTCTTTTTACTCTTTTATTGATATCACATACAAGCTCATAATTAAAGCGTCCGCTTAAATCTCCTAACTCCTCCGCTGTAATTATGCTGCCGCTGTCCTCTCCCATGAGAGTTACCTCATCCTCAAGCTCCACCTGCGGTATGTCCGTAATGTCAACCATAAGCTGATCCATACATACTCTTCCCGTGATGGGTGCTTTCTTTCCCCTGATAAGAACGTATCCCTTATTTGAGAGGCTACGTGGATAGCCGTCGCCATAGCCGATTGATATGGTGGCAATGCGTCTTTCGCAGTCTGCCTTGTAGATACCTTCGTAGCTGACCTCATCCCCGGCATGAATAGTCTTAATATGTACAACATGGCACTTAAGAGACATAACAGGATACAGTTTAACCGGATTCTGCAGTGTCTCCGACGGCTTAAGTCCATATAAGGTAATCCCCTGGCGCACCCACTCAAAGGTACATTCGGGCATATCAATAATAGCCGCCGAATTGGAGCAATGGCGGTATGTGAATGTAATATTCTTCTCCTTGAGTACATCAAGCAGTGTACAGAAATTGTCATACTGCTTCTTTGCCCTGCTCTTGTCAGCATCATCCGCCGTGGCAAAGTGCATAAAAATCCCGTCACAGATAAGATTCGGAAGTGCTTTAATCCTTTCAATTACTTCTGCTGTTGGTTCCATATCTTCCATACGCTTGGCCGGAAGCCCTATGCGGTTCATTCCGGTATCCACCTTGATATGGCATCTTCCCCTTCTGCCCATCTGCACGGCAAGCTTTGACAGTTCTTCCGCCTGCTCATAGCTGTACATTGACAAGATAATATCCTGTCTTACTGCCTCCCGATACTCTCTTGGCGATATATATCCCAGAATCAGTATAGGAGAATCTATCCCCGCATTTCTAAGCTCCAATGCCTCGTCAAGAGTGGCCACGGCATATCCTGCCACCAGATCCCGGACTGCCTCTGCCACCTGAACTGCTCCATGCCCGTAGGCATCAGTCTTGACAACTGCCATTATCCCTGTATTTTCAGGAAGCAATGCATTGCTTGCAAGCACATTCTTTCGCAGTGCCTCAATATTTATCTCTGCATATGCTCTGTGATATTCTTCTATATTGCTTTCCTCGTTCATTTTTTCCTCCATATACCCCTTACAGTCTATTTCCCGCATATATCACTTATATTTCTGATATGACTGTCGGTATAGCATCAATAATGTCCCTAGCCATTACGGAATGCTCTCCAAGCCCGGTTGCTGCCTCATCTCCTGCCATTCCGTGAATCTGTACAGCCAGACACAGTTTATCAAATAACTCATCGCTTCTTCCCTGCTTTGCAGGCTTCCATGCACTTACCGCCGCCATAATTCCGGTAAGGACATCCCCCGAACCGGCTGTTGCCATGCCGGCATTACCTGCAGTTGACAAAAAAAGTTCACCTGATGGTGATGCAATGGCCGTGACAGCATCTTTGAGCACACAGTATACATTATATCCGGTTGCAAATTCAAGTGCATAATGTACTATATCCCTGCTTATTTCCGAAGCACTGCATCCCACAAGCCTTGCCATCTCACCTACATGCGGTGTGACCACCACAGGCTCCCCGGTGTTTCTTATTCCTCCCTCACCAAAGTATGCCTTCACATCCTTTGAAATGATGTTGAGGGCATCCGCATCCAGAATAAGCGGTGCCGATACATTCTTAAGCACATACCTTACAAGACGCTCAGATATCTCCGACACAGCGATTCCCGGTCCTAATACAACTGCTGATGCTGCCCTTATAAGTTCTGCTGTTCCTGTCTCCGGCTCATCATAGCTTCTTACAATAGCCTCCGGAAGAATTGATTTAAGGTACTTATCCACCGATGAATGCGTCAAAACAGTAACCACTCCTGCACCGGTACGATAGGCTGCAAGACCGGACATATATGCTGCTCCTGTCATATCTTTCGAGCCTGCAATAATAAGCGGTTTGCCGTAATTACCCTTGTTCGTCCGTCTTTCCCTCACCGGAATTGTATTTATAACATCCTCCCTGTTTTCAAAATAATATGCGTAATGTCCCTTAACATCATCCATGGGAAGAAATCCCACCTCACGCACAATCAGCCTGCCACAGTATTCCTTTCCCGGATAAAGAAGCTGTCCGAGCTTGGCACTGCCGAAGGTCACGGTGACATCGGCCTGTACCGCCACACCAAGAACTGCCCCTGTGGAAGAATCCACACCCGAGGGAATGTCCACAGCAACGATTGTTTTTCCTGAAGCATTAAGCTGTTGTATAAGTGCTGCATAGTTTCCCTCAACCGCTCTTGACAGACCGATTCCGAACATAGCATCCACTATAATATTATATTCGGCAAAAATGTTTTTGCCATTGTCCTTATCAAAATAAATTACAGCTATATTCCACATCCCGGCAAGTTCTAGCTGATGTGTAAATTCCTCCGTGGCGCGGGCTGTATCTCCAACAACAATAGCGGTACATGAATACCCCTTCTCAGTAAGAATACGCATGATTGCAAGCCCGTCAGCCCCGTTGTTGCCAACGGAGCATACTGCAGCAATTCTGCCGTGTATTTGCTTTTTCTGCATAAGACTGCACACCTCATCGGCTGCTGCCTGTGCCGCACGCTCCATCAGAACCAGGGACGGCATTCCGTTCTTGATTGAGTATTTGTCTGTTTCCTTTGCCAGCCATCCGTCAACTGCTTTCCTCATCAAACGCCTCCATAACATTAGGGCCTAACAAATCATGGAGATATGCATACATTTCCTTGTTCTTAAGCTCCTTGTCCTGCTTAAGCACCACTCTCTCCTTGAGCTTGGCCCTTGTCTCCTCAATCCAGTCCCCTAGTTTTTCTATATCCTTCTTATTCTTGTCGATTCTGTTGTAGCACACTTTCACACTCTCAAAAATAAGAGCATTGTTGGCATCAGAAATAAGCTTTGGAAGCTCTTCCTGTTCCGCTTCAAGCTTTTCCTGCTTTTCACGTGCCTCAACTATAAGCCTCTGACTCGCCTCCTGCTTCTTAAGCCTTTTTGCTTCCGGAATGGATGTGTCCTCAGCGGTATTCAAGACACTCTGCGTCAACTTATCCCTGACGATTCTGATGTCCTTAAGCTCCGTATTAACCTTCCCCTGACGCTTCAAAAGTTCCTTCAGTTCATGTTCAAGCCGCCTTATCTCCGGCGTCTTATCCTCCTCAGGAAACAGCTTAAGCCACTTAACGTCTAAGCTGACAATCGGAATATTGCGCCTTTTCAATAATCCACATATTCTGATTTCTTCATCCGTAAGCTGCTGTATATTCTTCTTGGCCATATATTATTTTACCTTCCATTTGTAAATTTCTTCGGGTAAACGTTAAAACAGACTGCGTTTTAACACAGTCTGTTAAAATTTTATCGTTCTTTTCGTGCAAGTTTATATGAAAGCTGCATAAGACTCTCCGACAAATGCACATTTTCAACTACCACATCCTCGGCCAGCGCAAGGTCAGTATGGGCAAAATTCCATATTGCCTTGACTCCGGCAGCGGCGACCTCTGCCGCGACCTCTGCTGCACAGGTCTTAGGAATCGTAAGTGCCGCTATGTCTATATTCTCCTTCTGTACAAAGCCCTTCATATCCTCCAGGCTCATTACTTCTATTCCACGTACTGTCATTCCAACAAGCTTCGGATTAATATCGAATATTCCCTTAACCACAAAGCCTCTCTTCTCGAAAGCTGAATAGTTGGCAATAGCCTGTCCCAAATTACCTGCACCTATGATAATCATGTTATGCTTCTTGTCAATACCGAGAATCTTGGCAATCTCAGCATGTAGATACTTGACATTGTAGCCATAACCCTGCTGTCCGAATCCTCCGAAATTATTCAAGTCCTGACGTATCTGGGACGCTGTCACCTTCATTCTCTCGCTCAATTCATTTGAAGAAATACGTTCAACACCGCTGTCAATAAGTTCCTCTAAATATCTATAATATCGTGGAAGACGCCGTATGACGGCGGAAGAAATCTCTCTTTCATCCATCAGCTAACACCTCGTTCATTTTATATACATTCATTATAGGCGTTTGTTAAAAAAAAGTCAATGTATTTCTTAATCTTCCTCTACTGATATATGTACCTGAATTGAAATCGGTATAACTCCGTCATCAGCCGTAAAGCAAATATCATATTCTCCTGCCTGCTCCGGTGTCCAAATGAAGTTGCCTGTAAGTATGTCAAAATCCGCACCTTCCGGGAGGCCTTCTGCCTGCATCAGTATGGTTCCCGACTTGCATCCGACAACATACTCCTTTTCAGGCCTTCCCTCATTCCATATAAAGCTGTCGGCCTCCGACTCCGTTCCGTCCGTGAGAGGATTGCGCACAAGCACATCGAAGCATACCAGCTTCCCAATTGAAGTACGAATATCTTCTATAGGAACGAAATAAGGTCTGTACACCGTAGTCGGGAGCTCATAATCCTCCGTGGCTATCCGGTATGTATAGCTCGATTCATCATCACACATAACAGGAACTGTCGGATATTCGTACAGGCTGTCCCGCGGAGTTCCCGGTGCAGGAGCGTCAACGCATACTCTTTCTACATAGTAGTTCTCCCTGCCTGCACCCGGAATGATGGTAACAGAGTTATCCGTTGCATGATACGGATAATCAGGAACATACTCAAGATTGGTAGGTCTCTTATATCTGTTCTCCACAAGGACAATCTGTGGTGTGCCCTCTGCCGCCTCAAGTTCGCAATCCATAATTCTTCCTTCATGAACGTCATCAAATACCACAGCCGGGCGGCTTTCCTCAATAACATATCCCAGCTTAATATTCTCAAGACAAAGTCCATCCACATGGCGTGCATACACACCATAAGCCGGAAGAATTCCCCAGTTGCTAGGCTCCGGATACACTCCTGCAAGCTCCGGTACATTGTATGGTGCAGGTACAAAACAGTTCTTATCCCTGTCCCAGCTCATCCTCGGAAGCAGACCTTCATTCTTAAGGAAAAATGTATTGACAAGCCACGGAAGAAGCTGTATTGACGGCTTTGAACCAAGCTGTGAATATTCCCAGTTGGTATTAAGCTGCCTCTGCTCCACGGCATGTTCCATAGTAAGACCGCCCCGATATTCCACATCTATATTTCTGATGCTGACATTCTGCACATGGCTGCTGTCAACTCCCATAATTATAATCGGATATCTCGGGTCGGCATTCTTAACCGTAACATTGCTTATCTCGATGTTACGAATTGAAGCTATTTTCTCATTTCCAACGGCATTGGCATACAGGCACAGGTCTTTCCCGGCTATTTCCTTTGTAAAATCAGGCTCATAGCTTCTTGACTGCATATCATACCTAAGCTCATAGTAATGCCCGTCTTTCTCATAATAATTAGCCGGATTCAACCTGACAGGATTCTGCTCATCGATGATGTTAAAATACGAATGACCGTCAACAGTTACTTTTCTGGTATAATTATATGATGGTGTATATCTCCTTGCAGGATAGCACTGATAATCCTCAGTATCCGGCAGCACCCATCCTGTATTGTCCAGACGCACATTGTCCTTTGACCTCACCAGTTCCTCTTTGCTGTTACCCGTGACAGGAAATCTTCCCCTGTCACCTATTCTTATATATATAGGTGAACTGCTGACATTCTCCATCGTACAGTCCGTAAATATGATATCCGTCAAATCTGAAGTGTCAACAGCTTCAAGTGCAAATCCTCTTGAGCGCTTAAATCTCACATTCTTAATCGTAACAAGTTCATAGCCGCAGCTTGACTCCGTTCCAAGCTTCACTCTTGCTGTAGGGCCGCAGCGGTCAGTTGCCACCAGCTTATCGCAGGTATACTTTCCGGCATAAACACTTCCCGCATCGTATCCTGTCACCTCGCAGTCCTCAACATATACATTGTAAATAGGCATAAATTCACCTGCACCGTAGGATGACTTAAGTACAAGGGCATCATCCGTAAGAGAATTAAAACGCGAATGTATGATCGTCACGTTCCTGCAGCAGTCAACGTCAAGAGCATCCCTGATGGTGTCCACAAGTATGGAATCCACCAGCATATTGTCAACACCTTCACAGATAATGGCAAAATGCCCTGCATCCACAATGGAGAAATCCTTAAACACCACGTTTCGGCAGTTCACAAGAGCTATTCCCTTATTGCCGAACCATTTTCCTGTATGTCCCGGCCTGTTGCGGTACTCGTTCTCCTCCGGGTCACCTCCGAGAAGCGCATATCTCGTATATCCGTTCTCATCCTGGAAGCTACCATCAAAAAGCCCTTCTCCGCATATCATAACATTCTCAAGGTCTTTACCATATACCAGACTGTTGGCAAAATATGTGTGTCCATGATCCTGAAGTCCTGCATAAAGACACACCTCCGGCTCATCATACTGGCCGCCCTCGCCCTCCTGTGTTTCATACGCAATATCCACATCGCATCTCGCTGCACGTATAACTGCGCCCTTCTCAATGCAGAGGTTGACATCACTCATAAGCCTGATTGTATAAGTCTTATATTCTCCCTCAGGGATAACTACTGTTCCTCCGCCCTGTGATGCCTCTGAAATGGCACGGTTGATTCCCGCCGTGTTCTCAACAGGATTACCTCCCGGAACCACACCATAATCCCTGACATTATATTCTTTTTTATTTTTCTCTAACTGCCTGGCTGTAACGGTACAGCCCGTGGCACGTTTCACTGTATCCATAGCTCCTCCTGTTCTTTTGCCTTTCACGCTTGAACATACATAATAAATGTAATATAATTAGAAAAAATAGTCAATACGTTGTGGAGGTTATCATGGACACACACATTATCAAGGTTGACCCTGCCGGAAAAGGTGATTATACAACAATCAATGATGCTCTTGACTCCTTAGGAGAGCTTGATGAGAATATCCCTGTTCGAATAGAACTTGCTCCGGGCGAATATTTTGAGCGGCTCGAAATCCGCAGACCATATATTACACTTGCGGGCGAAGATGCCGACACCACTTTCATCACACATTCTCTGTATGCCCTTATGCTCATGGCTGACGGCACCAAGCGCGGTACTTTCAGAAGCTACAGTGTACTGATTGACACCCATGATTTTACCGCTGAAAATATTACCTTTGAAAATGCCTCCGGCGATGGTCGGGAAGTCGGACAGGCTCTCGCCGTCTACTCGGAAGGTGATATGATTAAATATATCAACTGTTGTTTTTTAGGTTGTCAGGATACCGTATTTACAGGTCCGCTTCCTCCTAAGGAACTACAGCCGGGTGGCTTTATAGGTCCTAAGCAGTATGCTCCGCGCATCAACGGGCGCCAGTATTACAAGGACTGCTTTATCCGGGGCGATGTTGATTTTATATTCGGAAGTTCCACAGCCTACTTTGAAAACTGTGAAATATTCTCCAACAACCGCGGTGAGGAAATCAACGGTTACGTCACTGCTCCATCCACCCCGGAAGGACAGGAGTACGGTTATGTCTTCGAAGGCTGTCATTTTACAAGCAACTGCCCTGACAATTCCGTATATCTCGGACGTCCATGGCGCAACTTTGCCAAGGCCGTATTTTTAAACTGCGAGATGGATGGCCATATCCGTAAGGAAGGCTTCCACGACTGGAATAAGGAAATTGCTCATGAGACTTCCTTCTTTGCCGAATACAACTCCACCGGGGCCGGGGCCTTAGGCGAACGCGTTCCGTGGGCACATAAGCTCACCCGAGAAGAGGCAGAACATTACAGCCGGCTTAATGTGCTGGGCTTCTAAATATTAAATATATGAAACGGAAAGAATATTATGAATTACGCAGAAATTAAGAATGTTGATATTGCAAATGGTCCCGGCGTGCGGGTATCCCTGTTTGTCAGCGGATGTACGCACCACTGCAAGGGCTGCTTTAACGAAATGACATGGGATTTCGACTACGGGAAACCCTATACTCAGGAAACTATAGATTATCTGTTAAAGCTCCTGGAACCCAACTACATCAAAGGTCTGACCTTTCTCGGAGGTGAACCTATGGACCCCCGCAATCAGGGTGAAGTGCTTAACACTGTACGTCAGATAAAGGAGCACTACCCTTCCAAGGATATCTGGCTCTTCACCGGTTATCTTTTTGACCGCGATGTATTAGGTCAGATGGCGGACACCCTTCCCCACACCAGGGAACTTGTATCCCTTCTGGATGTTATTGTGGACGGTCCCTTCATACTTGAGAAGAAAAATCTTAATCTCCGCTTCCGTGGCTCCGAGAACCAGAGAATTATAGATGTGCAGCGGACCCTTACCTCCGGCAGCATAGTGCTGTGGGAGGAAAAATAAATTATAAAGAAAAGAGGTCACTTATGAACATTCCAGTCAGAGTTAAGAAATTAAAAGAAAACGCCATACTTCCATCCTACGGTTCAGAGTACGCAGCCGGAGCGGATTTATATGCCTGCATTGATGCCCCTGTTGTCATTCAACCACATGAGACTGTCATGATTGGCACAGGACTTGCCATGGAACTTCCGGAAGGATATGCAGGGCTTATATATCCGAGAAGCGGTATCTCAGCCAAGCGCGGACTTGCACCGGCAAATAAGGTCGGTGTTGTAGACCCGGATTACCGTGGTGAATTCATGGTAGCAATGCACAATCACTCGAACTCTCCCGCAATCGTAGAGCCTGGAGAAAGGATTGTACAGCTTGTAATCACACCATTCCTGACTGCTGATTTTGAGGAAGCGGATGAACTGTCCGACACTGTAAGAGGTGCCGGAGGTTTCGGATCTACGGGAGCACATTAGTGCTCCCGCTTTTTTTCATAGTATCAAAAAATCCGTCTCACCACATGATTTTATTAACCTTATGATGAAACGGACTTTTGTTATATTAAATCAAAAATATTTTATTTTGCAATAATCTCCATCAGCTTGTTGCTTCTTGCTATAAATGCTGTCATGCGCTCAGGCTTAAGCGGAGCATGTCCAAGCTCTGCCAGGTCATAGAGCTGCTCGCAGAACATAGCTGTGTTCTCACCCTCCGGATTGTTCTCCACATACTGAACAAGAGGATGTTTTGCGTTAAGAACAAGCGTCTGTCCCTCGCTGCCGAACATTGAAGGATCCATGCCGTACATACCGTACATCTTCATCATCTCCTGCATACGCTTTGAATCTTCCGTAACGGTAATCATTGATGCAATTGACTCATCCTTAAGCTTCTCAAGCTTGATGGCAAGCTTATCGTTGTTAAGCGCCTTCTTGAATACTTCGGCAAGCTTATCCTCTCTCTCCTTAAGTGCCTTGGCTTCGTCCTCTGTGGACTCCTCCTTGAAGGTATCCGTAAGGTCGGAATCGATGCTTAAGAACTTCACGCCCTCATTCTTCTGCTCTATGTGATTAATGAAAGGCTTGTCGATATTGTGGGTAAGGATGACAGCATCCAATCCTGCATCCTTGAACATTCTGATATACTGACCCTGTTCTGTTTCGTTCTCAACATAGAATACAGTATTCTCGTGCTTTTCCTTATTCTCCTCCAAGCACTCAGGCAGGGTAAGGTACTTGCCGTCGAGGTTCTTGAAAAGAATGTAATCCTTCATCTTATCAAAGAACTTGTCATCCTTTATACAGCCAAACTTGATGAACGGATTGATATCATCCCAGTACTTCTCATAGCTTTCCTTCTCTGTCTTGTACATACCTGACAGCTTATCTGCAACCTTCTTCGTAATGTAGTCAGATATCTTCTTAACGAAGCCATCGTTCTGAAGAGCACTTCTTGATACATTGAGAGGAAGGTCAGGGCAGTCGATAACACCCTTAAGTAACATAAGGAACTCAGGGATAACTTCCTTGATGTTGTCAGCGATGAATACCTGATTGTTGTAGAGCTTAATCGTGCCCTCGATGGTATCATACTCTGTATTTAACTTAGGGAAATATAAGATACCCTTAAGATTGAAAGGATAGTCCATGTTCAGATGAATCCAGAACAAAGGCTCCTTATAGTCCTTAAATACCTTGCGATAGAACTCCTTATACTGCTCCTCGGTGCAGTCATTAGGATGCTTGGTCCACAAAGGATGTGTATCGTTAAGAGGAACCGGACGCTTAACAATCTTAAGCTTCTTAGATGCAGGAACAGTCTCCACTGTCTCCTTGGTGCCGTCCTCCTTCTCTACTTCCTCTGTCTTTGCCTCCTCAATGATTGTCTCGATTACCTTATCTGTCTCTAACAGCTCGTCCTCATTGATGGTCTGATACTGCTCGCCTGCATCTGCATTCTCAAGATAAATCTCAACCGGCATAAAGGAGCAATACTTATCAATCACTTCCTTTGCACGATACTCATTGGCGAACTCGTTGCACTCCTCTGAAAGATACAGTGTAATCTCTGTACCTCTCTCAGTTCTGCTGCCCTCCGTCATATCATACTCAGTTCCGCCGTCACACTCCCAATGTACAGGTGAAGCACCCTCCTGATATGAAAGAGTATCAATTGTCACACGGTCTGCCACCATGAATGCAGAATAGAATCCAAGACCGAAATGGCCGATAATCTGATCCTCATTAGCCTTATCCTTATATTTCTCAAGGAATGCCTCTGCCCCGGAAAACGCTATCTGACAGATGTACTCATTGACCTCATCCGCTGTCATACCAAGTCCGTTATCAATGAACTTAATTGTCTTATCCTTGGCACTTACAATAACCTTAATCTGATACTTGTTGTCCTCCGGTGCCGAATACTCTCCCATCAGTTCAAGCTTCTTGAGCTTGGTGATTGCATCACAGCCATTTGAAATAAGCTCTCTGTAGAAAATATCATGGTCTGAGTAGAGCCATTTCTTAATAATCGGGAAAATATTGTTACTATTAATTGATAAACTTCCATGTGTATTTGCCATTGCAATAACCTCCATATCTAATTTCTGGAATATATAGTAATACCTGTTTGGGGGAATGTCAACACTTTTTAGCACTCATTTTGTGTGAGTGCTAATAATTTAATAGAATTTTTAGAATTTAGCCTTTACGAATGGAGCGGCTGAACTGTTACAATTTAACAGTTTCAATCTATATTTTTACTTGTTGAATGGTCGAATATGCTTTATAATGGATTTATATTATTCAGCAAAGGAAAATCAATTATGAAAGATGATTTAGAATTTATAGATGTAGATTTAGACAGCGATGACACAAGAATAACTGCTCCGGCGAATGAACCGGAATAT
>CAMAKT010000074.1 GCA_945836135.1 uncultured Clostridia bacterium
TATACGATACCATGATGTATCTAATACCATCAAGAACGGATACGCTCCTTGGGAAAATGGTTAAGAGTTATCTTAAGTCAGATGTGAACAATCTATGCATCGGTGGAATAAGTAATACTCTTTACTCCTGGAATTACAGCGGAAGCTTTTATACAAGATATGATTGTGCTGACAATTATCTGACCACTGTGTCAAAGATGAATGAAAGTGCCGACCTGGTGCTTGAACAGCCTTTCGCATACTTGTGGGGCAGCACGGAAGCGTTTTTGGATATGCCGCTGTACACTTCCAGTTATATTTACGAAGATGAGAGCGTTCCATTTATTTCCATTGTGCTTAAGGGAGTGATGCCTGTATATTCAGAGTATGTAAACTTTGAGGCTAATAAGCAGGAATTTTTTCTTAAACTGGTGGAGACAGGTACTTACCCATCATTCTATATTACCAAGGAAAGCGCTTCGGAACTGTTATATACCAATTCCTGTGACATATACAGCTCTGAGTACAACGTGTACAGAAATACAATCATAGAGTACAGCCGGGAACTGGAAGCACTCTATGAGAAAACAGCAGGAGCCTATATAGTCGGACATGAGATTCTTGGAAATGGTGTAACGGTTGTCACCTATGATAACGGAGTGAAAATCTATATTAACTATGAAGCGACGGCACAAACGGCAGACGGACTTACAATTGATGCAATGTCCTATAAGGTAGGTGAGAGATGAGCATGAAAAACAAACAACCTAAAACCAAGGTTAAGTTGGGCAAGCTGGAAAAAAGAGAAGCGAGAGCAGGATATTTTTTCATTGCACCATGGCTTCTCGGAGTAGTCTTGTTCCTGCTCTATCCGCTGGCACAGTCCTTCTACTATATGTGGTTTAATATACGTATAACACCTCTGGGGACCAAGTTCAATTTTGTGGGAACAGGTAACTTCACGCAGATATGGCTGGAGAATCCCGAGTTCCCGCAGCAGCTGGTTACATACATATGGCAGACCATTGTGGAAGTTCCGATAATAGTAGTTTTCGCACTTATTATTGCTATAATGCTTAACGGCAAAATCAAAATGAGAGGTTTCTTCAGACTGATTTTCTTTCTGCCAGTTATCATTGTGAGCGGTCCGGTTATGAATATGCTGGTGAGTGAGGGCGCAGCGTCAATACCGGCATTGAATGTACAGTCGGTTGTGTCAGCATTTGATACATTCCTGCCACGAAGTGTGGCAGAGTCGGTAGGAGAAATGTTCTCCAATATGATTATGGTTTTGTGGTACTCCGGTGTACAGATACTGATTTTCCTTTCTGCATTACAGAAGGTGGATCCTTCACTGTATGAAGCTGCCAAAATTGACGGCGGCTCGAACTGGGAGTGCTTCTGGAAAATTACACTCCCGACAATCAAGCCGATGATTATGTTAAATGCAGTTTATTCGGTTATCTTCCTGTCAGGAAACGAGCAGAATGAATTGATTAATATGATTGAAGCAGCCATGTTCTCGGGTACAAAGGAGAAGGGATACGGATATGCTTCGGCAATGGCATGGATGTATGCTATCGTCATTACCTTAATTGTTGGTCTGTTCTTCCTGCTGCTGGGTTCAAAGAAGGATGTATATGACCGCCAGGTGAAGAAAGCTCAGAGAGCTCAGAAGAAGGAACGCAGACTGCAAAAGAAAATTCAGAGAAGGGGGAAGCGAAATGCCAGAAATATCGAAAGCAAACTCAAATCGAACAAATACAGAACGCATGAGAGCAGCGACAACTATTAAGCATCGTTTTACTAAAGAAAAGTTTCATCGCTTTATTTTCGGCACACGTGAGAAACAGGGTGTCGGCAGGCAGACAGTGGTATACCTGCTGCTTATATGTATCGGATTTGTGTATCTGTATCCGGTGCTCTATATGTTCAGTACCAGCTTCATGAACAGGGATGACCTTTTGGACAGTTCGGTTAAATGGCTTCCAAGTACCCTGTACCTGCAGAACTATATTGACGCTGCAAAGTCCATGGACTTGTTTACAAATTTCTGTAAAGGTGTACTGATTGCAGGGCTTCCGACCTTGTGTAATGTGCTGATATGTATGTGCATCGGATATGGCTTTGCAAGATACAATTTCAAGGGCAAGAAGCTGTGTATGGGACTTTTGATTTTTTCATACATACTCCCGAGTCAGGTTACCATGATACCAACCTATGTTCTGTATAATAACACAGGAATTCTTGGTACACTGTGGGCATTTGTATTGCCGGCACTATTGGGAAACGGACTTAATGCACCTATTTTCATATTGATTTTCTATCAGTTTTTCAAGCAGGTGCCAAAGGTGCTTATGGAAGCGGCGGCTATTGACGGAGCGGGACATTTCAAGGCATTCGTGCGAATTGCGGTACCTTCGGCTGCACCGGCAATTATAACAGTTGTATTGTTTTCATTTGTGTGGTACTGGAACGAGTCGTATCTGACTGAAATGTATGTTCAAGGCTTATCAACAAAGAGCGTATGGACGAATCTGGTAATTCAGCTTAAGAACTTCGATTCGGCTTTCCAGACAAAAGCATCGGTGGGAGACACGGCTACTTCGCTTAATGAATCGGTACGAATGGCTGCAACGTCACTTACGGTTCTTCCACTGCTGATTATGTATTTTGCACTTCAGAGATACTTTATTGAAAGTATCGACCGCACCGGTATTACCGGCGAATAATATGATCTTTGTTCCGGCAGGGAATGACCGGAATTTAGATAAATAATTTTAAGGAGGATTACAATGAAAAAAAGCATGAAAAAACTCATTTTAGTCTGTATACTTATTGTAGGCGTGCTTGCAATGGCTCTTACAGGCTGTAACAAGAAAAATGAGAAAGGCGCATCCGGAAATGTGGACGAGAACGGAGTCACAACGGATGAAATAACATTGACATTCTGGCATTATGAAGATGAGACTACCATAAATATGCTGGCAGAGAAGTTTATGTCAATGTATCCGAACATCAAGGTTGAATGCCGTGTTATTGAAGACATGAGCACAGACCTTTCCGCAGCAGCTGCTGCAGGAACTTTCCCGGATGTATTTGAAGGAACGGATTCTGATACAGCGCTGGCAAATCAGTACTGGGCAGACATTTCCGAGTACTGGAATGCTGACCCGGAAAACAAGAATCTTATGGCCACAGTCAATGAATATGGCATCGGCTGTTTTGACACTTCCAAAAGATTTGCCGCTCCTATGGTATACTGGCCAAGTGCCGTATTTATTGACCGTAATGTAATTGAAAAGCTCAATCTCGAAATGCCAAGAACAGACTGGACATGGGATGAGATGATTCAGCTTATCAAGGATGCCACTGTAGATGACAGATCCGGCATGAAGTATTATGGACTTGGCTACTACAACAGACTTGATTCACTCTATGGTATCGCTGCCTGCTCATCAGAAGAGAGAGCGATAAAGGGTGAGTTCGGATTCAATGGTACAGACTTTGATTTGTCCTACTGGGCAATCGGCGAGCAGCAGTTCTCTGACCTCAAGCTTGCAGGATATGTAGCTCCACAGCAGAATACTCAGGCAATGGAAGACTGGTCCGGTGACTGGGGAACATGGTTCGGTGCTACCGGTCACGTAGCAGTATTCTCAGAGGGCTTCTGGTCCTATCAGAACCTTTGGGGAACAGAAGGCTATCAGGAGACATACGGACTTGATATCGTTCCTTATGTAACACCTAATGTGGTTGATGAGAAGGAACACAATGTCATTTCCACAATGTATATGGGGGGCGTATCCACTTCATGTAAATATCCATATGAAGCATATCTTCTTCTTAAATTCATGGGATGGGGAATTGACGGCTGGAAAGCAAGACTTGAGATTTATTCCGATAATACAATTACCAATGCATCAGGCGTTCCTCTTAAGAACTCTTCGATGCCAATGCCGCTTACTCTTGATGAAGAGGTATGGAACGGATACAAGGCATTGTTCCCAACAGATGAAGATCATGCATCTTACTGGTCGGATTATTTTGCAAGCGTTACAAGACCTGTTCCTTACGGCTGGTACAGCATTGCAGGTTACTGGAATTTCTGTGATCAGTACTTTAACAGCATTGGTATTCATGACCTTGTTGATAATGGTACAGCAAAAGCTGCAGACTATACAGAGGAGGCAACCGAACAGGCTAATTACTATCATGCGGAGGCAATGCTTTCTTACTTCGGACCTAATGGTTATAATGTATTATCAGATGAAGAGATTGCACAGTACGAGGCTGTAGTAAATTCATTTGGAAAATAATATGGAGGTATAATCAATTATGAGAAAATTTCTAAGCGTTATTTTGTGCGGTGCCATGACAGTGACTATGCTGGCAGGCTGCCAGAAGCAAGCCGATGCCGAAGCTACCACCACACAGTCTCAGCAGAAGACGGAGCAAAGCACTGAAGCCTCGGTGAAGGCGGGCGATATTCCACAGGATTACAAGTATTATTATTCCTTTGATGCAGCGGATCATAAGGACAGTATCCGTCCGACAGCACAGACCATCGGCGGGGATCCAATCCTCAGTGCAGCAGATAAGGATGCAGTGTATATTCCTGGTGTAAAGGGAGATGCCTTATATGTAGATGGTATCACGGGCTATAAGCTCACAGATGTTAACGGAGTTGGTGACAATTACACAATTTCCTTCTGGGTTTATGCAACAAGATTTGCTAATTATATGCCTACAGTTCAGTTTGGTCCGGATATTCATGGTGACCTTACAGGTGGACAGCACTATGTAAATATTACAAGAGCAGAATGGTCCGGTTCAGGCTCCTTCCCTTGTATATGGTCATATGACCAGCTTGACAATGCACTCTGGCCTGCATGGGCAGATGCAGCGACAGGTGAATCTTTAAAGCAGTGGATGCAGATTGCACTTGTAGTTGATTCCGGAAATTTATCAGCGGATGGAACACTCATTGCTTCTAAGCTCTATATCAACGGACAGGAGTGGATTACCAAGGATTCAGATGGAAACGTAGTTCCTGCTTATGTAACAAAGAACTGTATGCAGGCTTCCGATAATTTTGATTTCTTACTTGGAATTAACTACTGGGATGCGGTATTTAAGGGCGCATTCGATGAGCTTTACATTTACGACTATGCTCTTAACGCAGAGCAGGTTGCAGCTCTCTATGCAGACGGCAATCCGAATGCAGAGTATGTTGAACCGGAAAGAGTAATCACAGTAACTAAGGATGATAAGGCTATCGCATCTATCGGTGCAATGGATTTCTCCAAGGCAGATGACGTATATGCTGAGCCGGTTAAACTTACAGATGGTCAGACAATCCAGATTAAGTTAAAGCACTGGTCCGATGGTAAGGATGCAAAGAATAATTACTATTTTGTATTCAAGGATGCAGAGGGTAAAGAGGTTGCCAGAGTAAATGCTGATATGACAGGTACTGCTGATGGTGCAGATATTAATGATAAGTGCTTTACCTGGTCCTGGGCTAACTGGAATACATGGGAGCAGTCAGTAATGGTTGAGACAGAGGTAACTGCCACAATCACATATGCTGATGGTAAGGTAACAGTAGCTGTAGACAACGTTGATTACAATAAGACCTCAAATACAGCAACAGCTGAGTTCGATGTAAAGGGTACAATCGCATCAGTTGAGATCGGAACACAGTCAAGCTACACAGATATTCTTTCAATCAAGGATAAGACTGTAAGAACAAATGGCGTTGTAGTAGGAAATACAGATTGTTCAACAGACTTCTGGACAGCTTTCTCAGATATATGGACAGTTAAGGAAGGTGAGTCAGTTACAAAGACCTTCAAGAACTATACAGACGGAGTAAACAACTGGGATAACTTCCTTGTAGTACTTCAGAATACACCGACAGGCCACAGCGCATCAGATGCAGAAGGCTATGCAGAGTACGCAGTACTTCGTGCAGATAACTTCGGCTGGGGAGAAGGCTATGACGGAATTGCAACAGCAGAGTGTGATTGGAACTGGGATACTTTCACATCTGATATTGATGGAGCAACCTGCGAAGTAACAGTAACAAATAACGGAGCAACAGCAGATGTAGTTGCAGTAGTGACAACAACAGCAGGTACAGTATATACACAGAAGTACACAGGAATTGCAACGGGCGGAGACCTTAACTTCTGCTTCACATGTGAGAAATCATATCTTTCCTTCGAGGCACCTACAGTTGGCCTTACAGACTGCACAACAGATTTCTGGACAGCATTCTCAGATATCTGGGAGGTTAAGCCGGGTGAGACAGTAACAAAGTACTTCAAAAACTATACAGACGGAGTAAACAACTGGGATAACTTCCTTGTAGTTCTTCAGAATACAGCTACAGGTCACAGCGCAGACGCAGCAGAAGGTTATGCAGAGTATGCAGTATTACGTGCAGACAATTTTGGCTGGGGAGCAGGCTATGACGGAATTGCAACAGCAGAGTGCGACTGGAACTGGGATACATTTACATCAGATATTGATGGAGCCCAGGTAGCGCTTTCCGTAACCAACAACGGCGATACAGCGGATGTGGTGGCTAAGGTAACAACAACAGCAGGTACAGTATATACACAGAAATATACAGGAGTTGTAACAGGCGGCGACCTTTACTTCTGCCTGACATGTGAGAAATCATATCTTTCTTTCGAGGCACCTACAGTTGGCCTTACAGATTGCACAACAGATTTCTGGACAGCATTCTCAGACATCTGGGAGGTTAAGTCCGGTGAGACAGTAACAAAGAACTTCACAAACTACACAGATGGAGTAAACAACTGGGATAACTTCCTTGTAGTACTTCAGAATACACCAACAGGTCACAGCGCAGATGCTGCAGAAGGCTATGCGGAGTACGCAGTACTTCGTGCAGATAATTTCGGCTGGGGACCAGGCTATGAGGGCATTGCAACAGCAGAGTGCGACTGGAACTGGGATACTTTCACAGCTGATATGGATGGAGCTAAGGTAGCACTTTCCGTAACTAACAACGGCGATACAGCAGACGTTGTGGCAGTAGTAACTACAACAGCAGGTACGGTATATACACAGAAGTATACAGGAGTTGCAACAGGCGGCGACCTTTACTTCTGCCTGACATGTGAGAAGTCTTACCTTACTATTGCTGAATAGTGTTTATTGAAAAATAAGCAGAACCTTCCTCGGGATGCGGATGAACTGCATCCCGGGGAATTTTTAAAATAATAAAATGAAAAAAGGAATAAATATGGAAGAGAGACCTAGAAACGGAAAAATTACAGAATACAATAAGCCATTCATCGAGCAGAGGGCAGATCCATATATAACACGTTCAGAGGAGGGCAGATATTATTTTACTGCATCAGTACCTGAGTATGACAGAATCGTACTCAGATGTTCAGATACTCTTCTGGGGTTAAAGGATGCACAGGAAAAGACTGTATGGACAAAGCATGAGGAAGGGGAGATGAGCAAACATATATGGGCCCCGGAGCTCCACTTTCTTTTCGGCAAATGGTATATCTATTTTGCAGCCGGTGAGAGGGATGATAAATGGAAAATCAGACCTTTTGTACTGGAGTGTCAGGGTGATGACCCTATGACAGGTGAATGGGTGGAAAAGGGAAAGATGAACAGGAGTGATGATGATATATATTCATTTGAAGCTTTTTCCCTTGATGCTACCATTTTTGAACATAAAGGTGATTTTTATTATGTATGGGCAGAGAAAGTCAGCGTAGGAATTCAGATTTCCAATCTGTATATTGCAAAAATGGAATCTGCAACCAAGCTTGCCACTGCACAGGTGCTCCTTACAACTCCTGACTATGACTGGGAGAGAGTGGATATCTGGGTTAATGAAGGTCCGGCGGTTCTCAAGCATGACGGACGAATCTTCCTTACATATTCAGCAAGTGCAACGGGCGAATGCTATTGCATGGGAATGCTGAGCATTGGTGAGGATGAGGATATTCTTGACCCGAGAGCATGGAAGAAGGAGCGCAAGCCTGTACTTCGTTCGGACCGTGAGAAGGGTTTCTATGGTCCGGGACACAATAGCTTCACAAAGACGGAGGACGGAAGAGATGTGTGCGTGTATCATGCCCGCACATATCTTGAAATAGTGGGGGATCCGTTGTACGACCCTAACAGACATGCCATGCTCATGGAAGTGAAGTGGGACAAGGATGGAAACCCTGTGTTTGATTACAGTAACAGGATTGGATTATAATAGTGACAAGCCAAATGAATGCAAAACTCAGGATTTTTATGGAGGTAAGGGGATGAAAAGAATTAAGGCTTATATAGCGGAATGTTTCATGGTGATTTTGCTGGCTCTTGGGCTCTTGTCAGGCTGCTCTAAGGCTGATAAGCAAGCGGAGAGCAACACTGATTCTAATGGCGGCGGTACGTTATGCTCAAAGACGGAGAGCGATATTACGATTGATCTTTCCACGGACAAGGATGAGTACGAGGTAGGTGAGGAGATAAAATATACTATTAAGGTGACAAATGGAAGGGATGGCTATACCGTGAGCAGGATATACGCTGTCTCAAGCAATGATGAGAAGCTTGCACAGGCTGAGGCACCTTCATTTAGCGGTGCCCTTAAGTATGGCGAGAGCAGCACCTATGAGGGTACTCTGTTTGATGCATCGAAGGTGGAGAAGCCGGCACAGGTTCAGAAGGAAAAGATAAGCGGCTCGGTGGAGACTGTTACCTTAAGACCGTATGTGTATGTCAATTATGGTGGCGAGCAGGTTACAATCAGATATGTTGTAGATGTGGTAATGTTTCAGAACCGTATAGAATTTTCAAAGGATGAAGTGAGAATGGTAAAAACTGTTAGCTGTCATGACCCTTCTATTGTATTGGGTGAAGATAAGGAAGGAAAGAAATGTTATTATATTTTCGGTTCACACAGGGCATGGGCAAAATCCTATGATTTAGAGAACTGGGAGAGCTTTACAAACAATCTGTCTACCAATTACAGGGAGATACTGAAGGAACCGGCAGCGTGGTCAGCCCATGGAAGCACAGGTTATCAGGTTGACGGATATATGTGGGCACCGGATGTGATATACAATGAGAAGATGGGTAAGTGGTGCATGTACCTTTCTGTTGACGGCGATAAGTGGTATTCCTCCATTGTGCTTCTGACGGCTGACAGCCTTGAGGGAGACTGGGAGTATCAGGGCATTGTGGTATATTCCGGATTTTACAATGCTCAGTACTATAATGAAACCGATGTGGCTAAGGTTACAGGTGAGACGGAGCTGGCTGATAGATACAAGAAGGCATGGGGTGACTATTATCCGAACAATATTGATGCCTGTGTATTCTATGATGATGACGGAAACCTCTGGATGAGCTACGGCTCATGGAGCGGAGGTATCTTTATGCTGGAACTTGACGAGGAAACAGGCTTCAGGGATTATAATGTCTCCTATGAGGAGTCCATTCATTCTGACCCGTACTTTGGAAAGAAGATTGCAGGCGGAAAGTATGTGACAGGCGAGGCTTCATACATCCAGAAGATTGGAGATTATTACTGGCTGTTCATGTCATACGGCGAGCTGATGGCTAATGGAGGCTACAATGTCCGTGTGTACAGAAGCAGTACTCCGGATGGTGAGTATCTTGATGAAAACGGAAGAAATCCTTTCTATGACACATATATTCTCAACACAAATGACAGTGCGGGAATACGTCTCTTTGGAGGCTATAAATGGAGAAGCTTCTCCCAGGGACAGGTGGCTCAGGGCCACAACAGCGCCTTTGTCGATGAGGATGGTAGAGCATATATTGTATTTCACACAAGAACCACAAGCGGAAACGAAGGTCATTATGTGAAGGTTCATCAGCTCTTCCTGAATAAAGAAGGCTGGCTTGTGGCAGCACCATATCAGACATCAGGCGAAAAGATTAATGAAAATGGATATGGCGCAGAGGAGATTGCAGGAAAATATGATGTTATTCTTCATGAACTGAACATTGATTATAGAAATTTGGAGACCCAAAAGCCTAAGATAGCAACACTCAACGAAGACGGAACCATTACCGGAGATTATACCGGAAGCTGGTCCATTGAACCTGGAACCTCATATATTGTTCTTAGTATTGATGGTGTGAATTACAGTGGTGTTGTTCTGAAAATGTGTATTGAAAATACAACTGTTGAGACAATGGTATTTACCGCATTGGGTGATACCAACCAACTCACCATCTGGGGAAGCAGAAGTATAGAAAAGTAATTATTCTGGGGAAAACGTAAAGGTGGAATAATATGAAATCAAAGAAAAAGCAGGGAATTCTGGCGGCACATGGTATGTCAGCGCTTGATATAGTCAAGGATATTATTTTTTTCTTTATCACGGTGGTGGTAACTTTCGGCTATGTTATGCTGATCCAATTGATAATAAGCTTTATTATGTTGTCAATCTGGCATTTCACCATTGAGAGAATGCTTATTTTTGCGGCGATATGCGCATTTATTATGGGCATAGTCTATATAGTGAGGACAGCAATGCGCTATAGGCGTATCTTTGGATAGGTTTTTGAACATAAGTCAGGTCATCAATATAAGCCATAATATGAGTTTATACTTTTTTAATAAAAATTATTAGCACTCACTATTGACAAGTGCTAATATAAGTGTTATAACACATATAGAACAAAGGAAAGGGAAAAGAATTTAAGGACAAGGTAAATGTTCCTGATTTTAATTTACCCCAACGCTCCGGGTTCGTGGCACGTATTGACATGTTTTAATGGCTGCACAAACAGCCGTATGAATGGAGGAATGACTTATGTTAATGCCAGCTTTATTTGGAGAGAACCTTTTGGATGATTTCTTTGGTGTACCATCTTTTTCCGGTTTTAGTACCATACAGAATGTGATGCACACGGATGTGAAGGAAGATGATAACGGTTATGAGATTACGATGAATCTTCCGGGATTTAAGAAGGAGGACGTCAAGGGCGAGCTTAAGGATGGTTACCTTACCGTCAGCGCAACCACCAATTCATCAAATGACAGGAAGGACAGCGATGGCAGGTATATACGCAGGGAGCGTTATACCGGCTCATGCAGCAGAAGTTTCTATGTAGGCGATGAAGTTACACAGGAAGACATTAAGGCTAAGTTTGATAATGGTGTTCTTACACTGTATGTTCCTAAGAAGGAGCAGAAACCGATGGTTGAGAATAAGCGTTATATAGCTATTGAAGGATAATTATGATAGTTATACCAAATGGGGCTGTCGCATTGCGGCAGCCCTTTTTTTGTGTACCATTATATAATAGCTTCGAGCTTAAAATTATGTATTGACAAAACTGCATATATAGAGTATATATAGAATATATACAGATATATACAGGTATACACAGATGCGGGAACAGCGTTTTCTGCGGAACGGAGAGCAATATGGAAGCATTACATATCGAAAATCTTGTAAAGAAATATTTTAATTTTACACTTGGTCCAATTAATCTGGACCTGGACGCCGGGTACATTGTGGCGGTTATAGGAAAGAACGCTTGTGGCAAGAGCACACTTTTTAACTGCATGTTAGGCATGGAAAGCTATGATGGCATATGCGAATGGAAAGGAGCGGGGGCAGCGAAGGTATCGCAGAGCTTTGCTTATGTGCTTGAGCGATGCCCGTTCCCGAAGGAGTACTCGGCTAAGGAAATAGCAGAATGTTACAGTTCATTTTATAGGGACTTTGATATGGAACGATATTATACACTTCTTGCAAAATATAACATTCCTCTCGGAAGATCTCTACGCAGGCTGTCAAGAGGAAGCATAATGCTGGTACAGATGGCATTCGCCTTTGCCTATAAGTCGGAGGTGCTGTTTCTGGATGAAGCAACGGCGCATCTTGACAGTTATGCCAGGCAGGAATTGTATAACCTGATTAGTGATTATGTCGCAGAGGGGCATATGGTATTCTGGTCAAGTCACAGAATGGAGGAGCTGGACAGGATGGCGGACTATGTGCTTGGTATTAAGAAAGGACAGCAGGTGTTATTCGGCACCAGGGAAGAGATTACAGAACGCTACCATCTTATTAAGGGGAGTAGCAGGCAACTGGATTTCATCAATCGTTCATTGATAGGAAGACGGGACAGCGAGGCGGGGGCAAGCGCACTTGTTGATACGCATAGGGAGTATCTTAAGCTTGGCGTATATGATGAACCGGCGGGGCTTGGAGATATCGTTGATTACCTGCTTTGATTTCGGAGGGAGAGAAAAGCTATGTTATGTATATGTATTGCATGTTTTGCATTTATTATCGAACTGTTTTTATAGAATCTGATGGGCGCATAAGATGCGCAGAAAAGAGGTAATTATGTTTC
>CAMAKT010000075.1 GCA_945836135.1 uncultured Clostridia bacterium
GGTACTAATTACATTGGAAAATTCCGGCGAACTGATATTAAAGAGTGATGTAAAGGAAAGTGTTAAAAACACCGGCTCCGGAAACGGGGAACAGACTCAGGAGATTACAAGGGAGGAAAATGTCATCTACCGGAAAGGCAGTGACGGGAGTCTGACACCATATGTTACCAAGACCGTCTACCCCACAATAGCAGGTGTTCTTGTTATTGCCCAGGGTGCAGATGATGCGAGGATTGTGTCGCAGATTGTAGAGGCAGTCAAAGCAGTGCTTGGAGTTGAGGCAAATAAAATTAAAGTTATGAAAATGGAGGGATAAGCTTTTGAAACGAATTTTAAAGAAAAATCAGATTATTATTACAGCACTGGCAATTATGATTGCGATTGCCGGCTACATAAATTACAAGGATATGGTTGCAAAAAACAATAAAGAGGCTAAGGCTGCCAATTCTGCTTTAAGCCTTGGTGAAACAGATGCCGCAAGCGGAGATATTTTAAGCAACGATGCCGAACCGGATGATTATTCCGTAACTGACCCGGGTGTGGCAGTGCTTACGGGAACCAACGGAACTGATACAGCCTCAAGTATCAGTACAAGCACACTTCAATCAGACTTTATCATTAGCGCCAAGCTTGACAGGGAACAAGTGCGTGCCACGAACAAAGAGATGCTCCTTGAAATTATAAACAATGCAGGTCTTGATGATGCAAGCAAGGCTGCCGCCATCGAACAGATGATTACAATGACCGATATTGCAGAGCGCGAGGCAGCAGCGGAACTGCTCCTTGAAGCTAAAGGATTTACTGATGTGATAGTCTCCATTACTGATGAGCAGGCTGATGTTGTGGTAAACCGCGAGAACCTGTCAGATACGGAGAGAGCACAGATTGAGGACATTATTCGCAGAAAATCCGGAATCAGTGTGGAGAATATCACTATTTCGGCGGTGAGCACCTCATCTGTTTCAGCCCAGACAGAAAGTACCCAAACACAGCAGGGCAGTGAACAGGGAAACGTTGAGGAGACTCAGGATGAACCGACTACACAGGCGGAGAGTAAGCCTGCCTCATGAAATACGGAAATATATTTTCTAATTGCAAAAAAAGAAAGTATTGGGTATAATATATGTATATTACCGTATTGCAGGCTTCCGTGAAGGAGGCGGATTGGAGGACATATGTCAAAGAACGTTGAAAGCACATACACAATATGTGAAAATAAAGGAATATGTAATATACAGGTAGCCGACGAGGTAGTGTGTATAGTAGCCGGGCTCGCTGCCACAGAGGTAGAAGGTGTGGAGTGTATGTCGGGCAATATCACTAATGAGCTTGTAAGCAAGTTGGGAATGAAGACCTTATCCAAGGGTGTTACGGTTGAGATTACCGACAACACGGCGGTTGTGTATGTTTCGGTTATTCTTAAGTATGGATATTCCATTCCGGAGGTCAGCCAGAAGATTCAGGAGCGCATTACTAATTCAATTGAGACAATGACAGGTCTTACTGTTGCTGAGGTCAATGTCAAGATTGCAGGTGTCAAGGTAGAGAATAAGTAATGATAAGATGAAGGCCTTGAGGGTTTCAAGGCCTTTATTTGCGCTGAGGGGCACACTTTTTTATGTATAGGAAAGAGTTTACTGAGAGGATTTTATTATATGAGAAGAAGTGAGATAAGAGAACATGTCTTTAAGCTGCTGTTTCGTGTAGAATTTTATGAACCGGCAGATTTAGAGGAACAGGACAGACTTTACTTTGAACCATTGACACTTACGGATGAGCATAAGACGCTTATTTCCGGGAGAGTCAGACTTATAGAGGAGAAGTTACCGGAGATTGACAAGAGGATAGAGGAGCTGTCGGTAGGCTGGAGAAAGGAACGTATCGGTAAGGTTGAACTTACGATTATCAGACTCGCCGTATTTGAGGCACTTTATGATGACGATGTTCCTGTAGGTGTGGCAATCAACGAGGCCGTTGAGCTTGCCAAAAAGTATGGCGGAGACGATTCACCGGCATTTGTAAACGGTGTTCTGGGAAAGCTTGTTAAGTAATGCAATGTGGCAGAGAGGCACATGGCATTGCCATGTGGTGTAGATGATGGCAGACGCATATAGTGTTAGTCAGGTCAATTCATATATCAGAAATATGTTTCAGACGGATTTCGTTCTGAACAGGATTAAGGTAACCGGAGAGGTGTCTAACTGTAAGTACCACAGCTCCGGGCATATCTATTTTACCCTGAAAGACAGCGGTGGTGCACTGGCATGTGTTATGTTCGCCGGGGACAGAAGGGGATTAAGTTTTCAGCTTAAGGATGGCATGCAGGTAAAGGCAGCCGGAAGCATCAACGTATATGAGCGGGACGGCAAGTACCAGCTTTATGCAAAGAGCATACAGCAGGAGGGAGCCGGAGTATTGTATGAGAGGTATCTTGCCCTGAAGGCTGAGCTTGAAGAGATGGGAATGTTCGATGCCGCTTATAAGCAGCCCATTCCTAAATATGCTACGCGTATAGGTGTAGTGACAGCA
Organism: uncultured Clostridia bacterium; assembly: GCA_945836135.1. GTDB lineage: Bacteria > Bacillota > Clostridia > Lachnospirales > Lachnospiraceae > CAG-882. The sequence continues at coordinate 2,530 of CAMAKT010000075.1, forward strand.
GCAACGGGAGCGGCAATTCATGATATAATCAATATATCCGGCAGGAGAAATCCATACGTCCAGCTCTATCTGTATCCGGCAAAGGTACAGGGAGAGGGGGCCGCGCAGACAATATGTGAGGGCATTCGCACTCTCGATGACATGAATTTAGACGTTATTATTGTAGGGCGCGGAGGAGGCTCCATTGAGGATTTATGGGCTTTTAATGAAGAAGTTGTGGCAAGAGCGGTATTTGAGTGCCGTACTCCTGTTATTTCCGCGGTAGGTCATGAGACAGACTTTACTATAATTGATTTTGTGTCGGACAGACGTGCACCTACACCGTCGGCAGCAGCGGAGCTGGCGGTATTTGATTATAATGAATGGCAGGACAGGCTTGAACGCTATGAGAAGAGCCTGGTTCAGCTTATGTCGGGCAGGGTTGATGAGCTAAGAGGCCGGCTTGACGCATATATGGTCAGACTTAATTATCTAAGGCCGGAGAGAAGACTTGAGGATAACAGACAGTATCTTGACAATCTTACACAGCAGTTAGAACGTGCTATGGACAGGCTTGTGAACGAGCGGAGAAATACTATGCAGATACTTGCAGGTCGGCTTAAGGCTCTGTCTCCCCTTGCTAAGATAAGCGGTGGTTTCGGATATATTGAGGGAAAAGACGGGCATTCTGTTAAGAGCGTGGATGATGTAAAAGATGGAGATACACTTAGTATCAGACTGTCAGACGGAAAAATATATGCCAAGGTAAATGATAAAGAAAAAGATGTCGATACCGGCAGACCGGTTAATGGAGGTTGATATGGCAAAGTCCAGGACCATAGAAGAGAATTTTGATAAATTGGAAGAGATTATAGGAAGCCTTGAGAACAATGATTTATCATTGGAAGAGGCTTTTAAAGCATACGAGGCCGGAATCAAGTTGGCTTCCGAGTGCAATAAGCAGCTTGACAAGGTGGAAAAGCAGATTATTGTGCTTAGAAGCAAGGCTGATGATGAGGATGGAGATGAACGATGACAGATTATTCCGCACAGTTAAAGAGCAGGACGGATTATGCAAACAGCGTTATTGACAGATTCCTGCCTGATGAGAAGGGCTATCTGGCAGAACTTGTGGCTGCCATGAATTACAGTGTTTTGGCAGGTGGCAAGAGACTTAGACCTGTTTTTATTGACAGCGTATTCAGACTTATGGGAGGAACGGACGAGCGCAGGGAGCCTTTTATGGCAGCGATGGAGTACCTTCATACCTATTCCCTTGTGCACGATGATATGCCGGAGATTGACAATGACGATATGCGCCGGGGTATGCCCACCACTCACAAGAAATTCGGTACGGCCTGCGGACTTCTGGCTGGGGATGGACTTTTGCACTGGTCTGCCCAGACCGCACTCAAGGCCTTTGACTATGCAAAGAACGAAGAGGACAAGGACTGCATAATCAGTGCATTTAAGATTTTTACGGATAAATCAGGACCATACGGAATGCTTGGAGGACAGTCTGTGGATGTACTTTTTACGGGACAGCATCCGGACAGAGAAAGACTTGATTATATATATAGGCTAAAGACCTGCGCCCTTATTGAAGGCTCCATGATGATTGGAGCTGCGCTGGCGGGAGCGGATAAGGAACATATAGACTGTTTTGAACAGCTTGGTCGATGTGTCGGAATGGCGTTTCAGATTCAGGATGATATTTTAGATTGTACAGGCAATGAGCAGACTTTAGGTAAGCCGTTAAACAGCGATGATAAGAATGATAAGACTACTTATGTGACTTTATTTGGAATAGATAAGGCAAAATCAGAAGTAGTGCGGCTTTCACAGGAGGCTCTTCGTATACTTGAAGCTGCCCGCTGCTGCCGGCAGGAGGAAAATGACTTCCTGCGTCGGCTTATTGAAAGCCTTGTGGTGAGAGAATACTGATTAAGAACTTTAGAGGTAATATATGATACTTGATACGATTAACGCTGCAAATGATATAAAGAAGGTTCCGGAAAGTGAATTACCGGCCTTGGCGGGAGAGATAAGGGAATTTCTTATAGAACATATCAGCAGGACCGGAGGGCATCTTGCTTCTAATCTGGGTACAGTGGAGCTTACCATGGCGATGCATCTGGTCTTTAATCTGCCGGAAGACAAGATTATTTGGGATGTAGGTCATCAGGCATATACTCATAAGCTTCTTACCGGAAGAAAGAATGATTTTGACACACTGCGCCAGTATGGGGGCATGAGCGGTTTCCCAAAGAGACGTGAGAGTGAATGCGACAGCTTTGATACGGGACACAGCTCCACATCAATCTCTGCGGGGCTTGGCTATGTTAAGGCAAGGGATCTGTCAGGTGGAAAGAATTATGTTGTATCTGTAATCGGAGATGGTGCATTGACCGGAGGTCTTGCACTGGAGGCACTTAATAATGCCGCTGAGAACAAGAGCAATTTTATTATTGTGCTTAATGACAATAATATGTCGATTTCCCCGAATGTAGGAGCCATCTCAACGCTTCTGACAGGAATAAGGGCGGATTCGGCATACAGGGATATCAATGATAATGTAAAGAGTTCTCTCAAAAAGATTCCTGTATACGGTGAAAAGCTCGTTTCACAGGTGCAGAGAGCCAAGAGTGGAATCAAGCAGCTTCTCCTGCCGGGAATGCGTTTTGAGGACATGGGCATTACTTATTTAGGGCCTGTGGACGGACATGACCTGAATAAGCTGCGTAAAATGTTTAATATTGCCAAGAAAATGAATTCTTCGGTAATTGTTCATGTAATAACCGAAAAGGGAAGAGGCTATGAGCCGGCAAGGCTGCGCCCTGAAAAATTCCATGGAGTTGCGCCCTTTGATGTTGTGACGGGTAAGGCCTATGCTGCTGCGAAAAGCACATATACCGATGTCTTTTCACGCAAGATATGTGAAATGGCTGAGAGGGATGACAAGATTGTTGCAATTACTGCTTCAATGGCATCAGGAACAGGATTGTCACGCTTTCAGAAGAGATTTCCCGACAGATTTTTTGATGTGGGAATTGCAGAGGAACATGCAGTGACCTTTGCTGCGGGGCTTGCAGCAGGTGGCTATAAGCCTTATTTTGCCGTATATTCCTCTTTTTTACAGAGAGGTTTTGATGAAATACTGCATGATGTGTGCATACAGAAGCTTCCTGTTGTGTTTATGATTGACAGGGCAGGAATTGTGGGAAGCGACGGAGAGACACATCAGGGAATATTTGATTATTCGTATCTGAATATTATTCCGGGAATGACGGTTATGGCTCCTAAGAACAGGCTTGAGCTTATGGATATGATGGAATTCGCCAACTCCTATGATGGTCCGGTAGCCATAAGATATCCAAGAGGAGCTGTGTCGGATATTTTCCCGGAGCATAAAGAAGAAATAAGCTACGCTAAGGCGGAGTATATATATAGCGGAGAAGGAACGGCGATTGTGACAGTAGGTGCTTCCATTGAGGAGGGTGCTAAGGTATATGAGGCGCTTAAGGAAAAGGGAGAGAATCCGTCACTTGTCAATGCACGTTTTGAAAATCCAATTGATGTGCAGCTTATTAAGGAGCTTGCAGTCGGACATAACAAGCTTCTTACCATTGAGGAGAATATAGCAACGGGTGGTTTCGGAATGAGTGTGCTTCGTTGTGTAAATGAAAATAATCTTAGCATGAAGGTGATTAATGTGGCATTGCCGGATGAATATCTCACCCATGGAAGTATTGCTAAGCTTAAGGAGATTAGTGGATTTACCACTGAAGATATTTTAAGACGCCTGTAAAATAATGGTAACAGTTTAGAACTATGGCGCGGCTGAACTGTTACAAATAATGAGGATTAGAATCATATGAAAGAAAGACTTGATATACTTGTTGTGGAGCGGAGACTTGCCGATTCACGGGAAAAAGCAAAAGCGATTATTATGGCAGGAAATGTATTTGTCAACGGACAGCGTGAGGATAAGGCAGGCTCCATGTTTGATATCACAAGCCAGATTGAGGTGCGCGGTGTCACCATGAAATACGTAAGTCGTGGCGGCCTGAAGCTTGAAAAGGCTATGACTCATTTTGATATATCCCTGGAAGGTAAGGTGTGCATGGATGTGGGCGCATCCACAGGAGGATTTACGGACTGTATGCTTCAGAACGGTGCGGTTAAGGTGTACTGCGTGGATGTAGGTCATGGTCAGCTCGACTGGAGGCTTCGTCAGGATGAACGTGTGGTTGTGATGGAGAAAACCAATATTAAATTCGTGACACCGGAGGATATTGATGAAGTTATTGATTTTGCCAGTATTGACGTGTCATTTATTTCCCTCACCAAGGTTCTGCTTCCTGTGAGAAATCTTCTCAAGGACGGTGGCGAAATTGCAGCGCTCATTAAGCCACAGTTTGAAGCCGGAAGGGAGAAGGTTGGCAAAAAGGGAGTAGTGCGGGAGAAGTCTGTTCATATGGAAGTCATTGAAAATGTGACCGAATTCGCTAAAAATAACGGTTTTATTCCGCTTAATCTTGAGTTTTCACCTATTAAAGGGCCGGAAGGAAATATAGAGTATCTGCTGCATTTAAGGAAGAGCGATGAGATGACTGATGAACTTAGCTTTAATATCAGGGAAATTGTTGAAAAAGCCCATGAAATGTTGTAAGATTAATACTATTCGAACTTTATAAGATAGAAGGTTGAGGCTACGGGGATGGAAAAATTTTTTATTGTCACCAATATTGCAAAGGACAAGGATTTAGCGTTTACCAACAGTATAATCAAATATTTGGAGTCTAAGGGCAAGGTATGCTATACACAGTCCGGGGATGCTGTTAATAATACCAATTACAATTATACCAATGCCGATATGGTCCCGAAGGATACAGACTGTGTGATTGTTCTTGGCGGAGATGGTACGTTGATTCAGGCGGCGAGGGATTTAAGCAAGCTTGAGCTTCCTCTTCTGGGAATTAATATAGGAACGCTGGGATTTCTGGTTGACATAGATAAGGAACAGGCTCTTCCGGCGATTGATTGTGTGTTAGATGGCGATTATGAGATTGATGAGCGCATGATGCTTGAGGGCAGAGCATACCGTGGCGGACAGCTTATATACAGTAATGTTGCACTGAATGATGTAGTTATTAACAGAAGCGGAGCACTGAGGGTTATTGATTTTGACATTTATGTTAATGATGAATATCTCACATCTTATACTGCGGACGGTCTGATTATTTCCACCCCTACGGGGTCAACTGCATATAATCTGTCGGCAGGAGGACCGATTGCACAGCCTAATTCCGATTTGATTATTCTTACACCTGTATGCCCTCATAAGATTAATCAAAGAAGCATTATACTTGATTCCTGCGACGAGATATGTGTGAAGATGAGTCCAAGCCGTTCAAATGAGGAAGAAAGAGTTGCTTCCTTTGACGGTGAACTGCATACTAATCTGATATCAGGTGACAAGGTTATTATTACAAGAGCACCGCAGAAGACTAAGATAGTTAAGACAAGTAAGCTCAGCTTCTTTCAGGTTCTGGGAAAGAAAATGTCGGTTATTTAGACATGAAAAAACAATCATAAAAGCTTATGGAAGTGAGGATGCGGCATGAAGAGTGAACGACATGCAAAGATTGTTGAACTTATAAAAAAATATGATATCGAGACACAGGAGGATTTGGCAGACCGTCTCAACATGGAAGGCTACAATGTCACCCAGGCTACCGTATCAAGAGATATCAGGGAACTTAAGCTCACCAAGGTATCTGATGGCAGCGGAAAGCAGAAATATGTTGTACTTGACAGCAAGGAAGGTATAGGAAATGATAGGTTTATACGCATACTCAGGGAGGCGTATGTATCCGTCGATATGGCACAGAATATACTGGTTGTTAAGACGGTGGCAGGAATGGCAATGGCTGTTGCGGCTGCAATTGATGCCATGAACTGGAATGAGGTTGTGGGATGCATTGCGGGCGATGACACTATTATGTGTGCGGTGAGAACTGTGGATGACACGAAGAATCTAATGGAAAGAATACGCAGGCTTGTGTCCGCCACAGATACAAGATAGGGGGATACCCTTTTTACAGGAGAATTTCTGTCAGAAGGAGGATATATGTTAATCAATTTACACGTAAAAAATCTTGCTCTTATCGATGAGGCTGACATATATTTTGATGAAGGCCTTAATATCCTTACGGGTGAGACGGGAGCAGGTAAATCCATCCTGCTCGGTTCTGTTAATCTGGCGCTGGGCGCTAAGGCTTCACGGGATATGCTTGGAAAGCATGGGGATTATGCCAGTGTGGAGCTTCTTTTTCAAGTGGATGATGCCACTGTTTCTAAACTTGCCGAAAAGGACATCTTTGTCACGGATAATCAGGTATTAATTTCCAGAAAATTTACAGAAAACAGGAATATAATGAAAATCAACGGAGAGAATGTTACATTGCAGGCAGTACGTGCGATTACCTCTCTTTTGATTGATATACATGGACAGCATGAACACCAGTCATTACTGTATCCGGCTAACCATCTTGCCATACTTGACCGCTACGGCAGAAAAGAAATGGAACAAATAAAAAATGTGCTTGAAAATCAGTATAAGGAATACAGGCAGCTTTGCCGGCAGCTTGAAGAGTTCACCATGGATGAAGAAGAACGTAAAAGAACCATGGATTTCCTCGAATATGAGGTAAACGAGATTGAGGCGGCGGCCATACGGGACGGTGAGGACGAGGAACTGCAGAATAAGTACCGCAAGGCACGGAATGCACAGAAAATTGCCGGAGCGCTGTCAGAGGTGGCGGATTGTATCGAGAGCGAGGAACATGAGGCGGCGTCGGAACTTGTGGGAAGGGCATACAAGGTAATTAATGTGGCACAGCAGTATGATGAGACACTTTCAGGTCTTGCAGAACAGCTTGGAGATATCGAGAGCCTTATGGATGATTTCGGGCGTGAGCTGGCATCTTATTTGTCCGAGCTTGAGTTTGACGATGAGGAATATGCCCGGCTTGAAGAGAGACTTGATATTATTAACAATTTAAAGGCAAAGCATGGGGGCAGTATTGCAAGCATCAATGCTGCATTGAAGAGCAAGAGCGAGAGAATGGATTTTCTTCGTGAATATGATGAGAACAGGCAGCGTATTATAAAGGAAAGAGACAAGCTTCTGGAAAAGCTGGTTACAACCTGTGGTGCTTTGAGTGATATCCGTAAGAAAATTGCAGCTAAGCTTGAAAGCGAAATAAAGCAGGCACTTCTTGAACTTAATTTTTTGAGTGTTGAATTTGAAATAAATTTTACACCACTTGACAAGCCGACGGCAAACGGTATGGATTATGTCGAGTACATGATTTCAACAAATCCGGGAGAGGAATTAAGACCTTTGGCTAAGGTCGCATCAGGAGGTGAGCTGTCGAGAATTATGCTGGCAATCAAGACGGTTCTTGCGGACCAGGATGAGATAGATACGCTTATTTTTGATGAAATTGACTCGGGAATCAGCGGAAGAACAGCACAGATGGTTGCAGACAAGCTTGACAGAATAGCGAAGAGCCGTCAGGTAATATGCATCACGCATCTGCCGCAGATAGCCGCCATGGCTGACAGGCATTTCGGAATCAGCAAATCTGTTATTGATAATAAGACAGTAACTTCCATCAAAGAGCTTGACAATGAAGAATCTGTCATGGAACTGGCCAGAATGCTGGGTGGTGCATCAATCACAGAGGCAGTTATTTCCAATGCAAGAGAATTAAAAAGGCATTGAAGCCATAATATTCATGTTTTAAATAAACCATGCGTCACATACTAAGACCATGAACACACAAGCAAAGAACTTGGGAAAGGGGTATTCATGGAACGAGTATGTGAAAAGAGGTGCAAAGCATATCGGAATTTCCTGATGGTGCTTCTGATAGCAGGTATTATCGGATGCATCACATATTATATATATTCTGTTAAAAATCTGATTCCTGATACAATTAACCTGAATCAGAATTCTGTGGAGAAGATTAACTTTAACCTGCCTTTTATTGGAACCATTGAGCAGAGAGCAATTACGGACAGCACGACGGATGTCTCTAAGAACGGAAAAGTGACCCGTGACGACAGTGCGGAAAGCTATGTGGGAACTGTAACTCAGGCCTATGGACGTAATGTGTCAGCCATTAATGTTAATCTTCTGGACACAATTAATATCAATACCGGCAGAAGCGGCAGCTACAGCTTTGAATTTAAGCTGTTTGGTTTGATTTCCATGAAAAAGGTTCTGGTCAATGTATGTGAGGAAACCCTTGTGATACCCTGCGGGATTCCGGTGGGTATTTACATTGAAACGGACGGTGTTATGGTGGTGGATATCGGTGATATCACCTTGGAGGACGGCACCACCAAAAGCCCTGCTTCTGATATAATCTGGCCCGGGGACTATATTGTCAAGGTGGGAAGCGAGAAAGTCAGAACCAAGGAAGAACTCGTGATCGCTATAAGCGAAAGTCAGCAAAGGTCGGCGGGTTATGTCACAATAGGTTTATATCGTGACGGTAGATATCAGGAGGTTCGTATTTTACCTGTAAAGGCCCAGGACGGCAGCTACAAAATCGGAACATGGGTGAGGGATGACTGCCAGGGGCTTGGCACATTGACATATATTGACAGTGAAGGAAAGTTCGGCGCATTGGGCCATGGTATCAGTGATGTTGATACGGGAAAAATTGTGGATACATGCGGCGGCAGGCTTTACTGTGCCAGAATATGGTCAATCGTAAAAGGAAAATCAGGTGCTCCGGGAGAGGTGGTGGGCTCAATCAACTATGACCCATCGTACTTTCTCGGTATCATTGAGGATAATACGGATATCGGAATTTACGGAACCTGTGATGAGAATATATATCAGTATATTGAAAGTTATGCTCTGCCTGTGGGCTATAAGCAGGAGATAGATTTGGGCAGTGCATACATCAGAAGCTTTATTGACGGGAGTATCCGTGACTACGAAATTAACATAACAAGCATCGATGCTTCCAACGGCAATCATAATAAGGGAATATCCTTTACGGTCACTGACAGGGAGCTCCTTGAGAGCACAGGAGGAATTATTCAGGGAATGAGTGGTAGCCCGATTATACAGAACGGAAAGATTATAGGTGCAGTAACACATGTATTAGTAAATGACCCCACCAGAGGGTATGGTATATTTATAGAGAATATGTTGGAACAAAATTAAAAAGTATATATACAAAAATGGAGGACTATTATGAAACTAATGATTGCTTCCGATATACATGGTTCGGCATACTACTGCAGGAAGATGCTGGATGCTTTTAAGAGGGAGCAGGCTGACCGCCTGCTTCTGTTGGGCGATATTCTTTACCATGGACCGCGCAATGACCTTCCGAGGGATTATGCTCCGAAGGAAGTAATTACCATGCTTAATGAGAATCGAAGCAAAATACTGTGTGTGCGGGGAAACTGCGATGCAGAGGTTGACCAGATGGTGCTTGATTTCCCGATTATGGCAGAGTACAGTCTGCTATATATTGACGGAGTCACCATATTTGCCACACATGGGCATCAGTTCAACCTTAGAAACCTTCCGCCTCACAGCGAGGGTGATATACTCCTTCACGGGCATACACATGTACCTGCATGCATTGAGCAGGACGGCATGAGGTATATTAATCCCGGCTCAGTATCGATTCCTAAGGAGAATAGCTGCCATAGCTATATGGTTTTTGAAAAAGGTGTCTTTTATTGGAAAAATTTAGAAGGAGAAATTTATAACAAATT
>CAMAKT010000076.1 GCA_945836135.1 uncultured Clostridia bacterium
TTCTACAATGAGACCGGAGTGCAGCCGTACATTGCCCTTCTGGACTATAATCCTGAGTTAAGGACGGATGACGACAAGCTGAAATATGCAGAGAACTGGTATGAAGACAATATTGACAACGAATCCACCTTCCTGTATGTATACTTTGCCGAGGAATATGAGGATGATTATTCCGAGCCGGGATATATGTGCTATGTCAACGGCATACAGGTAAGTTCTGTTATGGATTCGGAGGCAGTTGACATTTTCTGGTCCTACCTTGATAAATACTGGGTAAGCGACTTGTCGACGGATGATATGTTTGTCAAGACCTTCACTTCCACAGCAGACAGGATTATGACCAAGACCACCACATCCAAGGATATTGTGAAATATGTTCTTGTTGTAACGGCAGCAGGAATTGTGGTATTCGGAATTATCAAGGTGGTTAAGCTTAAGCACCAGAGAGCCAAGGAAGAGGCAGAGGAGACGGAGCGTATCTTAAATACACCTATCGAGAGCCTTGTAGACGCAGAACTTAAAGAGACTGCCAGGAAGTATGATGACAGCAGCCAGAACGGTCAATAACAGTTCAGACGCGCCATTCGCAAAGTTGAAAAAATATATTGAAATTCTTATCTTAATCGTGTAACATTATATTATAATCACGACTGGCGGAAAGCAGAGAAGGCTTCAGGACAATGTCCGGAAAGCTTTGTCTGTGGCAGGGTTACCTGCAGGGAGTGATTGGTTAAGATATGCCGACCGCCTGGGTGAATACTATTTAGTAGTGCGCTCAGGTGGTCTTTTTTTATAATAATTTACCCACCGGGCAGAAAGAGGAGGACAAGAGCATGGAAATCTTATCATTGCAGCAGGAGCTTAAGGCAAATGCGTACCCTGGACGCGGAATTGTGATTGGCAAATCTGCGGACGGCAAATATGCGGTAACAGCATATTTTATCATGGGCAGGAGCAGCAACAGCAGAAATCGTATTTTTGTTGAGGAGGGTGCAGGAATCCGCACGGAAGCCTTCGACCCGTCTAAGCTTGAGGACCCAAGTCTTATTATCTACGCTCCGGTGCGGGTGCTGGGCAACAAGACAATTGTGACCAACGGAGACCAGACTGACACAATCTATGACGGAATGGACAAGCAGCTCACCTTTGAACAGTCGTTGCGCTGCAGGGAGTTTGAGCCGGACGGCCCTAACTTCACACCGAGAATATCGGGCATTATGCACATTGAGGGTGGCAGATACAACTATGCAATGTCAATCCTTAAGAGCAATAACGGCAATCCGGATGCCTGCAACAGATACACCTTTGCATATGAGAATCCGGTAAAGGGGGAGGGACATTTCATCCATACATATATGCATGACGGCAATCCGCTTCCGAGCTTTGAGGGTGAGCCTAAGTGGGTGAAGATAGACGGAGATATTGATGCTTTCGGAAATCTTATCTGGGAGAGCCTCAACGAGGAGAATAAGGTGTCACTCTTTGTGCGCTATATTGATATCGAGACAGGAAAGTATGAGAGCAGAATCTACAACAAGAATCAGAGATAACAGTACGGGATTTATTATAAGATAAGCGCATTTTGGCGCAGAACGGAGATTAAGATGAACGAAATACAGTTAAAGTACGGATGCAATCCTAACCAGAAGCCATCAAGAATATTTATGGAGGATGGCAGTGAACTTCCGGTAACCGTGTTAAACGGCAGACCGGGTTATATCAATTTTCTTGATGCCCTTAACGGCTGGCAGCTTGTAAAGGAGCTTAAGAAGGCTACGGGACTTCCTGCGGCCACATCCTTCAAGCATGTATCTCCGGCAGGAGCCGCTGTAGGTCTTCCGCTTGATGAGACATTAGCTAAGATTTACTGGGTGGCGGATTTGGGAGAGCTTTCACCGCTGGCATGTGCTTATGCGAGAGCAAGAGGCGCAGACCGTATGTCCTCCTTCGGTGATTTTATTGCACTTTCCGATGTGTGCGACAAGGATACAGCAAGACTTATCAAGAGAGAAGTATCCGATGGCGTTATTGCACCGGGATATACTGATGAAGCATTGGAGATGCTTCGTGCCAAGAAGAACGGCAATTATAATGTGATTCAGATAGACCCTTCCTATATACCTGCACCTATTGAGAGAAAGCAGGTATACGGCATAAGCTTCGAGCAGGGAAGAAATGAACTTGACTGCAATGATGAGCTTCTTTCCAACATTGTTACAAAGAATAAGGATATTCCTGAATCTGCAATGATTGACCTCAAGATTTCACTTATTACACTTAAATATACACAGTCCAACTCAGTATGCTATGTTAAGGGCGGACAGGCAATCGGTATCGGTGCAGGACAGCAGTCAAGAATCCATTGTACAAGACTCGCAGGACAGAAGGCAGACAACTGGTTCCTTCGCCAGTCACCGCAGGTTCTTGGACTTCAGTTTGTAGACAAGCTTGGCAGACCTGACAGGGACAATGCCATTGATTTATACATCGGTGATGAGTATATGGATGTGCTTGCCGACGGCGCATGGGAGAAGATATTTAAGGTTAAGCCTCCTGTATTTACTGCTGAGGAGAAGAAGGCATGGCTTGCCAAGAATACGGACGTTATCTGCGGCTCCGATGCATTCTTCCCATTCTCCGATAATATTGAGCGTGCCCACAAGAGCGGCGTTAAGTACATCGCACAGCCGGGCGGTTCTGTAAGGGATGATGCAGTAATCGAGTGTGCCGACAAGTACAACATGGTTATGGCATTCACGGGAATCCGTCTGTTCCATCACTAAAAATATGTTGAATATGAGTGCTCTGCATGTTAAAATTATAACAATGCAGGGCATTTTTTTTACAGGAGGTATATATGATTAAGAGATATGTATATGGGAAACCATTTGAGACCTATTCCGTGGTGTGCCTCGATGGGGTGACGGAGGCGGCAGGGGAGGAGCGCAGCCTGTTTGCTAAGGTTGATATGGAAAAGGCACTGGAGCCTTACGGGGGCATTACATGGGACAGACCCGAGGATGCGGCTATGGGAGCCATGCAGTATACAAGGACTATGGAGTCGGAGGATGTGGTATACGGTCTTGGCGAAAATGTGCGTGGAATTAATAAGCGCGGCTGGATATATGAGAGCAAATGCAGTGATGACCCTAACCACAACGAGTCCAAGCGTTCATTATACGGCGCACATAATTTTATGATTGTTGCGGGTAAGGAATGTTTCGGTATATATATTGACTATCCGGGACGTGTTATTTTTGATATAGGATATCTCGATAAAAATGAACTGGCAATCACGGTATGCAGTGAAAATTATACGGTGTATATAATTACACCGGACATTACGCCGGATGTTACATCGGCGGATGGTATTTCACCGCTGTACTCAATACTGCGCCAGTTCAGACATATGATAGGCAGAAGCTACGTTCCGCCGAAGTGGGCATTCGGATACCAGCAGTGCCGCTGGAGCTACAAGACTGCAGCCGAGGTGGAGGAGGTTGCCGATAACTACAGGAGCCGCCATATACCTATCGATGCCATATATCTTGACATCGATTATATGAAGGACTACAAGGATTTTACCGTTGATAAGGAAGCGTTCCCTGATTTCCCTGATTTTGTAAAGCGCATGAAGGACAAGCACATACATCTTGTGCCGATTATTGATGCCGGAGTGAAGATTGAGGAAGGCTATTCCACCTACGAGGAGGGTGTGGAGAAGGGTTATTTCTGCAAGGATGCTAAGGGTAGGGATTTTGTAGTCGGCGTATGGCCGGGCAGGGTGCACTTCCCTGATGTGCTTAATAGGCAGGCGGCAGACTGGTTCGGACATGGCTATAAGGTTCTTTTAGATGCAGGGATTGACGGCTTCTGGAATGATATGAACGAACCGGCAATATTCTATTCCGAGGAACATCTGAAGGAAGTTTTTGAACAGATTGATGAATATAAGAAGGCAAATCTGGATATTCAGACCTTCTTTGAGTTTAAGGATAAGGTGGACGGACTTGCCAATAATCTGGGGGATTATGAGAGATTCTATCACCGTGCTACACAGCCGGAGGGGGAGGTGGTCATAAGGCATGACCATGTGCACAATCTCTTTGGCTATAATATGACCAAGGCAGCATCAGATGCCTTTAAGGAGCTGGCACCGGATAAGGATATACTGATTTTTTCAAGGGCTTCATACATCGGAATGCACAGATACGGAGGAATCTGGACGGGGGATAACCATTCATGGTGGAGCCATATCCTGATGACACTTAAGATGCTTCCGTCCCTTAATATGTGTGGATTCATGTATGTGGGCTCGGATATGGGCGGCTTCAATGACAATGCCACGGAGGAACTTGTAATGCGTTGGGCAGCCCTTAGCATGTTCGTGCCCCTTATGAGAAATCACGCGGCAGCGGGAACCAGATATCAGGAACTGTATCGTTTTACCGATACGGATACCTTTAGGAAGCTTATTGAAATCCGTTATGCACTTATTCCTTATCTGTGGCAGGAGTACAACAAGGCTGTGGATAGTGAGACCCTTATGTACAAGCCGCTTGGCTGGGAGCATCCGGGGGATCGTCATGCCGTTGCCACGGAGGACCAGCTATACGTGGGAGATTCCATGATGATATGTCCTGTGTATGAGCAGAATGCCATCGGAAGGCATGTGTATCTGCCGGAGCCGATGACCATGGTAAGGCTTAAGAGTGCAACGGACTATGAACAGGAGAAATATGCTGCTGGGCATTATTATATTGATATTCCGGCAGAGCAAGTGGTGTTCTTTATCCGTGATGGACATAAGGTGCCACTTGGTAAGAGCGCAGAGTATACGGATGCATTGGATGACAGTGATGCTGTATGGCTTGGCTAGATAGATAAAGTGGATTTTATTTAATGAATGCTATTTGCGTCGGAGCCGCAAAGTAGCCTTTATCGCATGGTGTCTGTCGCAAAAAGCGCTCCGACATGGAGGATTACTATGGGACACTAAATATGTGCAGAAGCGAGGTAGAACGTGAATACAAAAAAACTATGGAATGACGGATGGAGTTTTCTTAAAACACAATTGGGTACGGAATATAAGGATGCCATGGGGCATCAGTTCAAGCCTGTGGACATACCTCATGACTGGATGATTTATGATTCTAACAACCTCTATGAGGACAGCATAGGCTGGTACAAAAAGACTTTTACGGTAGCAGGTGAACAGCTTGCTGGAAAGCTGATGCTGTGCTTCGGTGCGGTGTATATGGATTCCACTGTATATATCAACGGAGTTAAGGCATATGAATGGAAATATGGCTATTCCACCTTCTATGTGGATGCTACGGAATATGTCCATGAGGGACTTAACGAGATAGTGGTGAAGGCGGTATATCAGAGCCCTAACACACGCTGGTATTCAGGTGCGGGAATAATCAGGGATGTATATCTGCTGACCATGGACAGATTGCATATTGTGCCGGATGGTATCTATCTTCGTCCGAGAAAGAATGAGGATGGAACATGGACTCTTAAGTGCAGTGTGGAGCTTGAGAATGGGAGAGAAGCCGGAAACAAGAAAACGGAGGCAGATGGAATTGAAAATGAAGCCGGAGCTGAGGCAACCTGTGAGTGCATGGTTACGCTTTCAATAGCCCATTGTGGCAGCAGCCTCTTTTTATGCAAAAAGGCACAGCTTGGCACAGGAAAAAATACAGTCGAACTGTCACTTCCTGTTGAAAAGCCTGTGCTGTGGGATATTGAGGAGCCGAACCTCTATTCCTGCACGGTCACCATTTCCTGTGAGGATGAGGTGATACATGAGGAGAAGCAGAAGGTTGGTTTCTGCACCAAGGAATATTTACCGGAGCAGGGCTTCATTTTAAATGGGCGCAAGGTGCGTATAAACGGCGTATGCGAGCATCACGACAATGGCTGTCTTGGAGCTGCCTTTAACGTCAACGCATTCCGCCGTAAGCTTGTGAAACTTAGAAGCATGGGTGTCAATGCTATACGAACATCCCACAATATGCCGGCTAAGGAAGTGCTTGAACTTGCCGATGAGATGGGATTTCTGGTTGATGATGAAGCCTTCGATATGTGGGAAAAGGCAAAGACGGAGTACGATTATTCCAGATTCTTCGTTGAATGGGCAGCTAAGGATGTGGCAAGCTGGGTGCGCCGTGACAGGAATCATGTGTCGGTGATTATGTGGAGCATCGGAAACGAGATATATGATACCCACTGCGATGAGCATGGACAGGAAATCACAAGAAGACTGATGGAGTATGTGAGGAAGGATGACCCTGAATGCAACGCGCAGGTGACAATAGGTTCTAACTATATGCCTTGGGAAAATGCACAGAAATGTGCGGATATTGTCAAGATGGCGGGCTACAATTACGCTGAGAAATACTATGAGGAGCATCATAAGCGCTATACTGACTGGGTAATCTACGGCAGTGAGACTTCCTCCACGGTTCAGAGCCGCGGTATATATAAATTTCCTTACGAGCAACAGATTCTTTGCGATGATGATGAGCAGTGCTCATGCCTTGGTAACTGCACTACAAGCTGGGGAGCCAAGAACACCGAGTACTGTATTACAATGGACAGGGATGCGCATTATTCTATGGGACAGTTTATCTGGACAGGTTTTGACTATATAGGCGAGCCTACACCGTACCAGACCAAGAATTCATATTTCGGGCAGCTTGACACAGCTGGCTTTGAGAAGGATACATTCTACATTTATCAGGCAGAGTGGACCGACTACAAAAAAGCTCCTATGGTACATATTTTCCCATACTGGGATTTCTCTGATGGTGAGTTTATTGATGTCAGGGTGGCGTCAAATGCACCGAAGGTTGAGCTTTTCTTAAATGACAGAAGCCTTGGAACCTACGATATTGACCATGCTCACGGAAAAAAGCTGCTCGCCCATTTCAAGGTGCCTTATGAGGCAGGATGCCTTAGGGCAGCAGCCTATGACGAGGAAGGAAATGTAATTGCTACAGACAGCCGTCACTCCTTCGGAGATGCAGCATCCCTTGTAGTAAGTCCTGAGAGCACTACAATGAGAGCAGACGGCAGGGATTTGATTTACATAGACATCAGTGCTGTTGACAAGGACGGCTTCCCTGTGGAAAATGCAAATAACCGTGTTAAGGTTAAGGTAACAGGCGCAGGAAGACTAGTGGGAATGGATAACGGAGACAGCACCGATTATGAGCAGTATAAGTCAGATAACCGCCGTATGTTTTCGGGAGAACTGCTTGCGGTAATTGCATCAAAGTGTGAGCCGGGAGAGATTAAGGTTTCGGTAAGCTCAGAAGGTATGGAGACACAGACGATTATGCTTGAAGCCGTAGAATGTGAAGTACAGGATGGCGTGAGCGCAATTGAGGAAGTGAAAGTATGTAATGATGAAAATATTGCAACTTCTTCAGTCAGTGAAAAAATGCATGAAATCCCGGTGCGCAATATAAGGCTCCATGTCCATGGAAGCCGTATTTTGGGAAAGGAGCAGCCACAGGTTAAAATTGAGGCAGAAATTCTCCCTCACAACGCTACATATACGGAGCTAATCTGGAAGGTAACAAATGATGCGGGAGTGGAATCGAACTGTGCAGTGCTTGAGGATGCAGATGAAACTGCAGTTGAAACTGTCGAGCCATGGTGCACTAAAAAGCTTCTCACGGCTCTTGGCGACGGAAAGATTAATATCCGCTGCTGTACCGGAAACGGTGGAGA
The DNA here is from genome assembly GCA_945836135.1 of uncultured Clostridia bacterium. Lineage (GTDB taxonomy): Bacteria > Bacillota > Clostridia > Lachnospirales > Lachnospiraceae > CAG-882. The sequence goes on from CAMAKT010000076.1 coordinate 7,744, forward strand.
GAAAATAAGCCTGATATCCCAGATAAGTCTTACTGCCGATGGACTGGGCATGGCAGAATTCAATCCATATGAGTTCATTTACGGAAGTCTATATACAGCTTGCGATATAGAACCTGCCATGGGACTTGACCGTGGTGTGGCAACTAAGAGGGATGCGGTAAGCTACATCGCCTTTGAGAAGGTTAATTTTGGTAAGAATGGTTCTGATGAGATTACGCTCCCTATATATGAGCTTGAGAACAAGCCTTTCCCTATTGAGATATGGAAAGGAATACCGAATGAGGAGGGAAGCGAGCTTATAGACAGAGTAATCTATGACCTTCCTTCTAAATGGGCAACCTATCAGGAAAAGACATTTCATCTTCCTAAGCGCTTCAAGGGCGTATGCACAATCAGTTTTGTAGCAGAACATGAGATTAACATTAAGGGTTTTGTATTTAAGAAATATGAAAGGGCATACGATACAAATCTGGCCCTTGACAACGACAGTATCTATGGTGATACCTACACCATTGCTCAGGACGCAGTGACCGGAATAGGCAACAATGTATCCCTTATGTACAAGGGCATGAATTTTGACAAGGGAGTGCACAAAGTAACAATCTGCGGCCGTTCACCTCTTCTAAAGAACACAATACATGTGCGCTTTGCAAGTGATGAGGGCAGTGTGAACCAGCTTGCAGAGTTCGTTATGCCAGAGCAGCCTGAGACAGAGGATGGCTATGTATGTCGCAGCTTTGACCTCGATAATGTGCAGGGAATACAGACCGTGAACTTTGTATTCCTTCCGGGATGCAATTTTGATTTTAAGTGGTTTAGATTTGAATAGTAAATAAAAAAGTGTGCGCCACGCGCACACTTTTTTTAAAAGAATTATTCTTCAGAGGGGATGAACTTGAACCACCCAAGTTCAAAATTACTTCCCGGAAGGAACAGTAGTGTAACTGAAATGCCACTTGTTACAGGGGCAATGTCGTACTCGCGTTCCACATAATCAGTGCTTTGACCAAATTCAATCAGCTCGGTATGTTCGGCGCCATTACTGTCTATTTTCAACTGTATTGAGTCCTTCTGATTCAGAGTGCGGCCATAGATTCTTACCCGTGCTGCAGTACGGGAGCCCATATTCAGTTTATGGTATTTTATCGAAACATTATTCCCAATATGGGTAATGGTCTTTGAATTGACTGTGTAATTGTCTCCGAAGATCTCGTCGTAGTCGGCTGCATATATGGTATCGAAGCCATGGAGCACAGGAACAAACATAAAACGGTTCAACTGGAAATTGTCTTCGCTTTCTATACTGATTCTGTGTATGCCACAGATTCTTTCATTGAGTCTGTATACCGCCTTCTTGAACTCAAGCCATTCGGCAGCTTCATTAAATTCTCCCTCAAGCAAGCCTACGGAGTCGTCAAGATATATTCTGAAATGAACAGGTCCCGGATAATACTTGAAAATATACATTTCTATTTCTTCAGAGCCGTTTTTTCCAAAATCCATTTCACTGTAGAGGATACGGGTTTTTTCTTTACCAAGAAATCTTACTCCGTGGTTCACGCCTTCGCTTAAGCCCATAGGACGATTAGTACACAGACCAGCGATGACAGGTTCATACGGATTGACATGTACAGGACCGATATTGGAGGCTGTCAGAGTAAGGCATGACTGGACACTTGAGACAGTGCCGCCATTGTTCACATCACATCTTAGCTGGAAGCTGCCGTCGCCGGCTGCATAAACAGTGAGATAATCTTCATGCATTGTGATTGTGGCTGTATTAATGTCTATTCCGGTGTCGTCAGTGATTCGCCATCTCATGTCGCTGTAGGTGGCATTGGAAGGACATATTTTCCAATGTATATCAATTGACCTGCGCTCCGCTGTCAGCTCCAGGCTGCCTTCATGGTGTAATTCAACCTTCCGGATAGGAATCTCTTCCTTTGGTGACGGAAGCGGGGCACCGCCGATACCGCCTGCAACACAGGTGGTGTACTCGTTGCGTTCCGTTGAATAGGCATTGCCCTTGTCGGACACATATAAGGTAATTGCTGCCTCCGGCAGTCCCGCGGATGAAACGGTAAGGACTGCATTTCCGGTCTCACCGGCATTAGGAGCCACCACAGCCAATAATTTGCCCTGAAAAAGACGTTTGCTGGTGCCCTTTACCTCATCAAAATCGGTACTGTCGCCATTGTCTATGCCGACAAGTCTTCCTGCACCTGTTACATCGATTGTAACGCGGTTATTGGCATTTTCTACCGGATTTCCGTCCTTATCAACGGCACTTATCTCCACGAAGATGAGTTCATCATGATTGCCCTTCACTTCGCATCTGTCGGCGGTGAGCACCAGTGAAGCTGTATCGCCGAAGGAATGTCGGGATTCCCTGACAATCTCATTGCCATTCGCATCATATCCCACAGCCTCAATCATACCCGGCTCGTAGGTAGTCTTCCAGCTAGGCACAAGCTCGGTTCCATGGATATGGTCTATTTCCTTGCGACCCATGCTTTTTCCGTTGACAAAAAGCTCGACAGAAGGAGCGTTGGAGCAAATGCAAATATCCACAAGCTGTCCCGGATTGAAGTCCCAGTAAGGGAAAAGGTGGATGACAGGATTATCCTTATAATCTGTCCACTCAGCCTGATATATATAATATGAATCCTTCGGGAAGCCGGAGGTGTCAATCTGACCGAAGTAGCTGTTGCGTGTGTGGTAGGGAGTTGGCTCTCCAAAATAATCCACTCCTGCCCAGATGAACTGTCCCAGACTGAAGGAGGCATCCCGGTCTGCTATAATATTGTCCGTGTATTTATGGGCTCCCCATCCGGCAAAGCAGTTGCCGAGGGAAGAACACTGCTCATTGGTATCGCAGAGGATGCTTGTCTCGATAGGAAAATGGTATACATTTCTGCTTCCAAGCATGGAGGCTGTTTCACTGCCGTAGATTACCCAGTCAGGATGCTTTTGGTGGTGTTCATCATAAAGGTACTCCCCATAGTTGTACCCGACTGCATCTACCAGCCCGGCGCATTTCTGTGTGTTTTCCCAGCGCATATAGTTCGAGGCAAAGGTAATAAAGGCATGCTTTCTGTAATCATGCTTTTTTACCTCGCAAACAAGCATTTCAAGCTCTTCATAGCCTTCGCTTCCGGCGTGCATATCGTAGATTTCGTTGCCCACACTCCACATAATGATGCTTGGATGATTGCGGTCTCTTAAAATCCAGCTTGCCACATCCTTTGCCGCATTTTCTGCGAAGAATCTTCCGTAATCGTAGGTTGTCTTTGTGTGTCCCCACATATCAAAGGCTTCCGAATCCACAAGAAAGCCCATCTCGTCGGCCAGCTCCATAAACTCAATGGAAGGCATATTGTGGGCCGTACGGATGGCATTTACTCCCATTTTTTTTAGGATAGTGAGCTTTCTTCTGACAGCGGACTTGTTGACAGCGGCACCTAGGCAGCCAAAGCCGTGGTGTTCACAGCTTCCCTTGATTTTTATATGACGGTCATTCAGGAAAAAGCCTTCATTCGGGTCTATTCTTATGGTTCTGAAGCCGAATACAGCTTTCTCAAAGTCAAAGACCTCTCCATTATACAGCAATTCTGTCCTTAATTCGTACAGGTTGCCCTGATAAATATCCCAGAGCTTAGGGTTTTTAATCTGCATCCTGTGACTTAATGAAGTGTTTCCTTCTGTATAATCAACGGATGCCGCCTCGGTTATAATGCTATCGCCGTTCTTCTCGGAGATAATATAGCGTATAGCGTCGAAAGGAGCATTGCCTGCACTGATATCAACGTCGATGTCGATATTCCATATATCGGAATCGGCACATCGGGTCGGTGTTATGTATAGTCCGTAGGATGAAATATGGGTGGAGGCTCGTTTTATCAGATAGACGTTCCTGTATATTCCGGCTCCGGAGTACCACCTGCTGTTAGGTGACTGGTGAACCACTCTAACAAGTATTTCGTTCTCACCCTCTATAAGAAAAGGCGTAAGCTCCATTTCAAATGTGGAATATCCATATTTCCATGAACCAATGGCTTGGCCGTTTACAAAAATCTCGGAGTTCATATAGATACCCTCAAATCGGATTATCCATTCCAGACCGTCCGGAACATATGAAATATTTTTTTTGTACCAGCCAATAGAGTCACGGTACAGTCTTTTGGCATCGTAGATTAAATAATCGTGGGGAAGGGAAATCTCCTTATATTCCCCATCAGGAGAGGAGAGATTTTCTGCGCTGTATTCTTTTTCAAGGAACAGCCACTCTTGATTCAGAAGGATATTTTCTATCATGTCAGGCCTCCAATTTGTATTATTAGTCTGATTCTTAGGGTTTCATGCCTTGAAAAGTATTCATGAAACAAGCCTTGAATATTTTACCATATATGTACATCTTTTTCTATATAAAAAAGAGTGCGCTTGCGCACTCTTTCGCGCCCGAGCGGATTGCGTAGCAATTAATTCCTCTCCGCGAGGTGCGCATCTTGGCACGCAGTGCCTTTTTGACTTATAGGGAATTCCGGAGGAATT
>CAMAKT010000077.1 GCA_945836135.1 uncultured Clostridia bacterium
CGGTAAGCTCTGCTGCCTGCCCCGGTGTAACATTGCGTCTGCTTTTCTCCCAGAATACATATCCGATATAGTCCGGCATAAGCTCGTTGGCATATTCTATATCACATTCACGGCGAAGCCCGCATATCTTAATTCTGCTCATCGGCACCTCCGCTAAAATGTGTTACCTCTTAAAGCATTTAACATTGATTTCTTATCCTTCGACAGCATCATTGTCTCTCCAATCAGCACACCGTTCACATTGGCTTTGCGCAGGACATCAATATCCGCTGCTGTCTTAATTCCGCTCTCTGCCACAAACAGAACCTCCGGCGGAACAAGCTTTCTAAGCCTCTCGCTGTTGTGTACATCCACCGTGAAATCCTTGAGATTTCTGTTATTGACACCTATTATGGGAGCTGCCGCATCCAGGGCTGCCTCTATCTCGTATTCGTCATGCGCCTCCACAAGTGCTGAAAGTCCTAAATCATCACATATATTTATGTACTCCTTAAGTCTCCCCTTGTCTGTAATGGCACATATCAAAAGCACTGCCGACGCTCCCAATGTCTTTGCCTCATATATCATGTATTCGTCCACGGTGAAGTCCTTGCGAAGACAGGGAAGGCTCACATTTGCCGCAATCTCCTTAAGATAATCATTGCTGCCAAGGAACCATTTGGGCTCGGTGAGCACAGATACTGCCCCGGCCCCCGCCTCCTCGTATTCCTTTGCTATCTCAAGATAAGGAAAATCAGGAGCAATAAGTCCCTTTGATGGAGATGCTTTCTTGCACTCGCATATAAAGGTAATGTCCCCTGTTTTCAGGCTCTCTGTAAGCCGGAATCTTGGGGCTCCTGTGGCACATTCCTTTGCCGAAATCTGCTCTGCCATGGCTCGCATATCAGCGGCAGCTATATTCTTTTTTGCCTGTTCGGTACGGTATACCGCATATTCAGCTATAGTATCAAGTATTGTGCTCATGCTTCCTGTGACGCCTTCCTGAGTTCTTCTAATTTATTAAGGGCTGCCTTCGAATCTATAAGCTCACCAGCCAGCTTCACGCCATCGGCTAATGTAGCTGCCTTTCCTGCTGAAAACAATCCTGCACCTGCATTGAGAAGTACTATTTCCCTCTTAGGTCCTGTAATCTTTCCACTCAGAATGCCCAGCGTGATTTCGGCATTCTCTGCCGGGGTGCCGCCCTCAATGTCGCTCTTTTTGGCGGTCTTAAAGCCGAAGTCCTCCGGCTTAATCGTGTAGGTTCTGTATCTTCCGTTCTCGAAATCACAAACGACAGTAGGTGCGCTTATGGAAATCTCATCAAGCTTATCCTTGCCGTACACTACAACGCCCTTCTTAACTCCAAGTTCCATGAGCACCTGTGCAAGAGGCTCAACTAACGACTCATCATAAACACCCAACACCTGATAAGCAGGATGTGCCGGATTAGTAAGTGGTCCTAAAATATTAAATACTGTTCTGATGCCCAGCTCCTTTCGGATAGCACCTACATATTTCATTGAAGTATGATACTTCTGTGCAAAAAGGAAACATATTCCCACCTTGTCGAGAAGCTGTCTGCATTTCTCCGGTTCGAGGTTAATATTCACTCCCAATGCCTCTAAGCAGTCCGCTGTACCGCTGTTGGAGGAGGCTGCACGGTTGCCGTGCTTGGCAACCTTAATTCCTGCCGCTGCGATAACCATTGCTGACGTCGTGGAGATATTGAAACTGTGAGCTCCGTCACCGCCTGTTCCCACTATCTCAAGTACATCATAATTATGCTCAACCTTGAGTGCGTGCTCCCTCATGGCTGCGGCACAGCCTGAAATCTCCTCGATAGTCTCTGCCTTGGTGCTCTTGGTGGAGAGTGCTGCAAGAAATGCTGCATTCTGCACCTGACTGGTCTCGCCATTCATAATCTCATTCATTACCTGATAGGCTTCATCGTAGGTTAAGTCGCCCTTACTAACTACCTTGACAATTGCTTCTTTAATCATATCTGTTTACTTCCTTTCTGTTATTTACTTAGTAATTCCTATAAAGCTCTCCAGCATCCTCTTTCCTTCCGGCGTCATAATGGATTCCGGATGGAACTGCACTCCGTACACAGGATATTCTCTGTGCTTAACCGCCATAATCTCGCCATCCTCGGTTCTTCCTGTGACCATGAGACATTCCGGCATGGTGTCCTCCACCGCCGCCAAGGAATGATATCTTGCAACCAGAGTCTTTTCGCTGCATCCGGCAAAGAGCGGACAGGATGTATCAAGGGTTGTCATGGACTGCTTACCGTGCATGAGCTCCTTGGCATAGGATACGGTTGCTCCGTATGTCATGCATATTGCCTGATGCCCTAAGCAGACACCAAGAATAGGGATTTTGCTTCCCAGCTCCTTGATAACCTGCGGGCACACTCCCGAGTCCTCCGGTCTTCCCGGTCCCGGCGAGATTATGATTCTGTCGGGTCTAAGTGCCTCGATTTCCTCCACTGTCATGGCATCGTTGCGGATAACCTTGATATCCGGTTCTATACTTCCTACAAGCTGATACAGATTGTAGGAAAAGCTGTCATAATTATCAATCAGTAATATCATATCTTCCTCCACCTTAAACTTAAATCCATAGGCTTATTTCTGTATCCTCTATTCAATGTCCTTGGCTGCCTCCAGGGCCTTAATGACTGCCGCCGCCTTGTTGATGCACTCCTGATACTCTTTTTCAGGTACCGAATCTGCCACTATACCGGCTCCGCTTCTTACGAACACCTTGCCGTTTTTCTTATAGGCTATTCTGATGGCTATACAGGTATCCAAGTTGCCCGTGAAGTCGATGTATCCGATTGCGCCTCCGTATATTCCTCTCTTGTTGTTCTCGAGATCATTGATAATCTGGCATGCCCTAAGCTTCGGCGCACCGGAAAGTGTTCCGGCAGGAAGCACCGCGTCCACCGCATCCAGGGCATCCTTATCATCCCTGATTTCACCCCGCACCGTGGAACCTATATGCATTACATGGGAATATCGCTCAATACAGTGGTATTTTTCCACCTCCACGGTTCCGAATTTACTGATTTTGCCAAGGTCGTTGCGTCCTAAATCCACCAGCATATTGTGCTCTGCAAGCTCCTTCGGGTCCTTTAGGAGGTCTGCTTCTAACTCCTCATCCTCCTTAGCATTTTTACCTCTTGGCCTTGTTCCCGCAAGAGGAAATGTATGCAGTACACCATTTTCAAGCTTAACCAGTGTCTCCGGCGATGCTCCCGCCACCTCCACGTCCGTTCCCGAAAAATAGAACATATACGGGGAAGGATTAAGGGTTCTGAGCATCCTGTAGGTATTAAGAAGGCTACCTTCAAATCCTGCCTCCAGCCTGTTGGAGAGCACAATCTGGAAAATATCACCTTCGTAGATATGCCTCTTGGCTTTCTCAACCATGCTGCAGTACTCTTCCTTGGAGAACAACGGACTAATCTCAGTGGTAAGGTGTCCACCGATATCTTCCTTCGGCTTACCGTTTCTGATAAGCTCCTCCATCTCTTTAAGCTCGCTCTGTGCCTTCTTATATTCCTCCTCCACATTGTTCACTGAGATATTGGTTATAAGAATAATCCTGCTCTTCAGATTATCAAAAGCAATGACCTTGTCAAAGAGCATCAAATCCACATCCTTGAACCCTTCCGTGTCCTTAGCATCAAGCTTAAGTGTCGGCTCTGAATATTTCAGATAATCATATGAGAAATATCCTACCAGACCGCCTGTGAAGGACGGCATACCTTCAATTGCCGGACTTCTGTATCCTGAGAGAATCCGGCGTATGTGCTCATCAGGGTTACCCGTCTCAAACTCCTCGTCGCCGATGCGCATCCTGCCATTGGAGCAGGTTATTGTGAGCTTCGGATTATATCCCAAAAATGAATAGCGTCCCCATTTTTCATTGTCCACAACGCTCTCAAGCATATAGCAGTGTAGCGATACATTCAGCAGCGATTTAAGCACCTGTACCGGTGTCTTAATATCGGACAGAAGCTCGGTACTTATGGGAATGATGTCATATTTCCCGGTTGATGCTAAGCTTTTTACTTCTTCTAATGACAGATTCATACCTTTTCCTCCTGGTTTGTTTTATGATTTTCTGCCAAATAAAAAGTCCTTGACAGAAAAAACTTCTGTCAAGGACGAATTAATAATCCGCGGTACCACCTTGATTCACAGCTTAGGCTGTGCACTTATCAGGATACTATCATATCCCCGGCAACTGACGTATGCCCCACGTCACAGAATACTCGGCGCAATGTATAATGCCTTTGTTCCGTGCCCTCTGCGATCCACTTGATGACCTGTGTTCTACCCATTCTCAGCAACATGGGCTCTCTGTAGGAGCATAATCACCTTTACCTTCGCTTCAACGGTTTAGCTTATTAAATTTATAAAAACTATAGCACTGAAAAAAACAACTGTCAAGCGTTTTTTTTAATATGACTAAAGCTTCTCAAATACCTTCGCTCCCCGCGTAAACAGCCAGCGTAAGATTATGGCGGAAAGCAGCGTAAACAGAGCAAAACATATAAGAAGGAATGTAAGTGGGCTTGTGCTCTCATACACTGCCATGTATCCCATCCCCAGCACAGTTATCATAATCCAGCCACCGAGGATGACTGCTAAGACATTCATGCTCTGCTTGACCGCCACCACCTCATTGGTCCAGTTGAGATTAGGATGCTTAAGGTTCAGCATAAGACCGAATGCTGCACATAGAAGACCGTACATCATCGGCACCAGTATCAAAAGCATTCCCACCATAAAGGATGGTCTGCAGGCAATGTATGCACATATTCCGCAAAACAGTGCCGGAATCTCAGTAAGCAGCAGATGAAGATTAAGCTTGCTCTTTAAAATCTGCACCGCCGTTACAGGAAGGGACTGCCCAATCCAGAGATTCTTTCCTTCCAGCGATATGGATGGTGCCGTAATGTCATTCATGGATACCACAGCACAGATTCCGCCTGCAATCAGAACAGAGGTAAAATCAGCACCCCACCCCATTTTAATTATAAGCATATTCCTGATCCACGCGCCCTTAATAATAAGTGCTGCACCTGCTATAATAAGGAACAGTGTTCCCAATGAACAGTTAAGAATATAGTTCGGACTTGACAGGAATTTACCCATCTCCTTAGCCAGAAGTGCCTCCTGTACGCTCCTTGCCTTTACCCTCTTTTCGGTGTACACCTTCTTATCAGAGACATCGGATGCCGTGGCAATGGCAATAAAGCTTCTTGACATAGCCCACACCGTAAGCGCAAGTATGAGAAATACAACCACTGTCACGATACATATGAACAGCACATCTCCTGCCGCAGCCTGCCCTGTTGCATAAAGAAAATAAGCCTTGTTCTTTATGCTTATCTCAGTCTGAAGTGCATTGGCGATCAGGTTGTTTATCATCTCGTTTGCTTTAAAGTATACAAAATAATATGCAGCCATAAAGCCAATTGACAGTACAACCGTCATCAGACTTTTGTGCTTAAGCTTGGTACTTATCTTTGCCACAACCCACCCCAGCACACAGGACAGCACCAGCACAAAGAGGCTTATAAGCAGCGCAAACCACAGGGAGCATATAATTTTTCCGGCATCTAATTCAGCTTTCATGTAATATACAATAAGGGCAGGTATAAATACCACCATGCTGTACATAAGCCCCATAATATACACACCCGCAAGTCTCACAGTGAGAATATAGCGTACCGGAATCGGCAATGCTAACAGCAGGTCATTATCCTTCGCCTGATACAAACTGGCATAGGTATTAAACACACTTCCGAATATTCCCAGCGCAATGGATATAAGCCCCATAATCAGAAAATACATCCAGCTCATGCCGGCCGTAATCAACACACTTAGGCTGTTTGACAGATATAGGAATATTCCGCCGATAACACCAATCATCAGCACTGCAAACAGAAATATTGAGACAAATGCTCCTGCCTTGGATCTTACGGTACCGTTTTTTCTGTCCTGAAAAAATCCCTGGTTCAATTCAAGCATCTGCTTTTTGAATAAAGCTTTCAGCATAATCACTACTTCGCCTCCTCAAGCTCCAAGAATACTTCCTCTAGCGAGGTATCACCCTTGACTTCATCCATGGTTCCCGCCTTAATCAATTCGCCTTTCTTAATGATTGCCACCTTATCACAGAGTTTTTCAGCAACCTCAAGAACATGGGTGGAGAAGAAGATGGCTCCGCCGTTATCACAGAACTCCCTCATCATTCCCTTGAGAAGATGTGATGCCTTAGGGTCAAGTCCCACAAAAGGCTCATCCATAATTATAAGCTTCGGCTCATGCACCCAGGCGGACACTATGGCAAGCTTCTGCTTCATTCCATGGGAATATGCAGATATAGGCTGTGCAAGGTCTCCCGTTATCTCAAACAAATCGGCATATTTGCGTATTCTCTCCTGACGCTTATCGGCATCAACACCGAAGATATCCGCAATAAAATTAAGGTACTTGATACCTGACATGAACTCATATAAATCCGGATTATCAGGAATATAAGCTATCTTACTTTTGCAGACAAGAGGATTTTTCTTAACGGACTCCCCATCCACAAGAATATCTCCTTCATCAAACTGCAAAATACCTGCTATTGCCTTTAGGGTTGTGGTCTTTCCCGCACCGTTGTGTCCGATAAATCCATAGATTTCCCCCGGTGCGATATGAAGCGACAGGTCGTTCACAGCCTTCTTGTCACCGTAAGTTTTGGTATAATTTATAATTTTTAACATATCTCCTCACCTCATAAAAACTACTTATTTTTTTTGAATAACACATTTAATAATACATACACGCCCACCAGTGCCACAACAGCACCGCCAAGAATAATATACATAGTTCCGAGTTCAACCTTATCTCCGAAAAAATACAGGTTGCAGTCAATTCCGTCCTTGATTCCCTCGATTACCTCTGACGGAAATCCAAGGTCTGCCATCTCCTCATATACACCCCCCAGTGCATGGTTGCGAAGCAAACTTGTTCCGTAGGTTCCAGGAAGGAAGCTTATTACGCGCTGCAATCCTTCTCCGAAGGAGGCTATTGGCATATATGCGCCACAGAGAAAACCGTATCCGGCACTTATAATGGTTCCCACTGCCGAAATCTGTCCCTGTGTTGTCAGGAAAAAATTGATTATTGAACTGAGTGCCGTTCCGAACATTACCAACAGGAAAATGTCAAGTAATATGCCAAGCACATCCTGCAAAGTAAGATACCAGCCAATATTAGCAAGATAAATAAAGCCCGCTCCTGCTGCAATAAAACATATGATAAGGGTACTCATGGCTGTCGCTATGTAATATCCCAGAGCCAACGTGGATTTTCTCACCGGTGTTATGGTCAGATCCCTTCTTGCGCCATTTACCTTATCCTGCACCATGAGCATATTGGAACAAAAAGCAACTGTCACACAGCATACCGCTAACAGAGAGGAAATCAGCTCACCTCCCACAGTGGCATCAATCAGCTTATCCGGCACCGTAAAATATTCCGGTATGGCAGATGCAAAGCTGTCCCGATATACTTTAGCAAGAAAGGTTGCATACAGCACCAATAAAATTATCGGTGTAATAAGGGAAGTAAAGAACATACCCTTATCCTTAAAAAATAATTTACTGTTTCTCTTAATAAGATTTCCAAGCCCCGTCATATTTTCTTCCCCCTCAGCCTTCACTTCCGTTTAATTTTCTTCCCGTAACAGCAAGGAAGACATCATCCATCTTGCCCTTAATTACCTCATAATCGGTAAAAATTTCTGTATTCTTCACAATAAGTTCTGTCGCCGCCTTAGTATCCGGCACGGATAAGCGGAATGCATCTCTTAAAGCTTCATAAGGAAGTCCCAGTGCCTTAACCGATTCCTCCGGTACTCCGTATAATGTAACATAATCTCCGGCATATTTGTTCTTAAGCTCCAGAGGTGTGCCCTCCGCAACAATCCTTCCGCTGTCGATTATAATCACATAATCCGCATCCGCTGCCTCCTCCATATAGTGCGTTGTAAGAAGCACCGTCATTTTGTCCTTAGCCTGCAAGTCAGACACAACATTCCACAGAAGCTTTCTTGTCTGCGGGTCAAGTCCTGTGGTCGGCTCATCAAGTATAAGCAGCTCCGGCTTATGTATTATGGCTCTTGCAATATCAATCCTTCTTCTCTGACCTCCCGACAATTTTCCAACCGTACGGTTTAAAAGGGTTTTAAAATCAAGCAAATCTGCAAGCTCTTCAAGTCTTTGGGTAAACTGCTTTCCCTTGATTCCATATAGCGCTGCCCTTGACTGCAGATTATCCCGCACAGAAAGTGCCATATCAAGCACCGAGTTCTGATACACCACCCCGAGCTTGCGGGTAATAGCTTCCATATCGGTGTCCACATTCTTTCCGGCTATAATAATTTCACCACTATCCTTGGTCTGCTGCCCACACATCATTGAAATCGTGGTTGACTTTCCGGCACCGTTCACACCCAGAAATGCAAATAATTCTCCTTTTCTTACATGGAAGGACAAATCCTGTACCGCCCTTACCTCCCCGAAATGCTTATTCAAATGCTCTATATCTATAATATGCTCCATCCTCTTTACTTCCTCCTCATATTGCTCTCATACACAGCTCTCTTAATTTGTGCTTATCCTGACGAGTCTCTGGGCTACATTCTCCACGCTTACAAATGCCTTCTCTACCTCTTTTGTAACCTGGGTCTGGCTCTTGCTCTCCTCCACAATCTGCTCTGTCTGAGCTCTTAAGCTCTGTACAAGCTCCTGCATCTGAACAGCCATGTCCTTAAGCTTCTGACCCGACTCACCTGTTCCGTCACTCGCCCCGGATACCAGCTTAGCCATCTCCTTTGATTCGGTCTGAAGCTTACCAATCTGTCCTGCTTCCTGTGCCGCGCTTTCAATCTGCTTAATACCGTCCTCAACCGATACAAGATTCTTTCTGTTAGCATCCTGTACTTCCACAAGAAGCTTATCAATGTTGTCAATAATTCCTTTAATAGCTTCACTTGCCTGCTTTGAACTCTCAGCAAGTCCTCTGACCTCGTCTGCAACAACGGAGAATCCCCTGCCCATGTCTCCGGCTCTTGCTGCCTCAATGGAAGCGTTAAGGGCAAGAAGATTGGTCTGTGCCGTAATCTTTCCGATAGTTGCGGCAAACTCAGACACCTCTCCCACTGCCGACTTAAGGCTCTGTATGGATTTTTCTGTCTCCTCTGCTGTCTCCTCCATCTTCTTCATACTGTCCGCAGTCTGGGTCATAAACTCAATATACTGCTCCATCTTCTCAAAGGTTTCCTCAGCAATGTCAACCATGCCGTTACTCTTCTCCCGGATATGGTCAACATTCTCACCCATGATTTCTGTCTCCTGATGCAGGCTGTTGGCATAACTCTGATTGCTGTCACAGTCTGTCAGTGTCTTCTCGGCAGATTCAAATATAGCGGCATTAGTCTCTCTGAAACGGTTGATGTTATGTTCAAGACCGCCAATAACATCCATCAAATCTCCCGATGCCTGATTACACTCGGAAACCAGTGCTGCCACCTTATGTGTATCGTTTAAGTTCTCCAGAAGCTTTCTGGCAGCCTCAGATATCTTCACACATACGAGTGCCATAACAACCGTCTCAATCAGGAAGCCAACCGAGCGGCTTACGAACCATGTAAAGTTCGTGTCAAACTCAATCTGCTGTACACCCAGCGAACGGAAATATAACGATATTACCAAAAGCACGTAACTGATAATCGAAATTCTAAGTGTAAACTTCTTGTCATAGTAGAAAATACTATACACCATCGGAAGACCGTAGGTCATATATATACCTATAGACGCATTACTTGCCATTACCACAAGCAGTACACCAAGTGCTATAACTGATACATACTTAAGCACCTCCACCGGTGTTCCAAGCTTATGCGCCACCGTAGGTCCCATCGTCACAACAAGACCTACTGCCATCATCACCAACAAATCTTTCATCTGTGACTGAAACAGTCCTATCACCGAAAAAATCATTATAGCCGGAAACACCAGAATCAGCCATCTCAAAAGCTTAACTGCCTTTTCTGTAACCGCAATCTCATTTTCGTAGAAAAAGTTCTTATCGCTTGCCATTTTTTCCATAAGTAATCCCCAACCTTTCCCTTTGTGTAACTTTTTCCAATAATCATAATATTGATGTAAAATTCCTTTTGCAACATCCGGACGGTAAAATGCATTATAAACAGATGAAATGCACACCTTCATCCTGCATATTTAGGCGGTATACCATAAATATTGGTCAACGCCATAAAATGCACATGAAATCTTTCTGCAATCTCTTCATCTGTGAGTTTGCAGTATCCCGTATTCACAAGAACGGCAATTCCATACGAATAATAAATCATGTCCTGATGGAATGCGGCAGCAACCTCTTCCGTATAGCCGTATTCCTCTTGGATGATTTTGATTATCTCCGGCAGATGCACATCATCAATGTGCTGTCTTTCCTGTAGGTACAGATAACGGAACAGCTCCTTCTCATCCCTTGCAAAATGTATAAAACCCATGCCGTAAGCATGGTATCTTCTGCATTCATGCCCGACTATGCCCTTCTGCATGACCTCCATAACCTTCTGTGTATGAATTGCCGCAGCAGTCCTGTGAAGCTCCTCCTTCAGCTCCTGCATATTCTTAAATTCCGCATAAATCGGCTGTGTGGAACATTTGAGCATCTTCGCGACGCTTCTTGCATTCACCGCAGCATAACCGTCCTTACGCAGGATCTTCATTGCCGCCTTGATAATAGCATCCCTGGTAATACCTTTATGCACCGGCATAATGACAACCTCCTTTTAAATAACAGATGTTATTTTTGATATATAGTTAGTTTATACTTTTTTAATATTTATGTCAAGGGTATCACCAACGTAGCTGCTTTTCCTTTTCCTCCTTAATCATAACCTCATTCATTTCTGCAAGGGCGCTGCTTAAAAATCTCAGAAGCTTATATGCGTATTCCTTATCCTTCAGTACAATCTGCGCGAACTGTTCCTCATTTAATTTTTTAATCTGCAGGTATAATGCATTCTTCTTATATCCTGCTACGGAGGCATAGCTACTTAGTCGCATATCACTCATCATATTCTCCATTCGTGACAGAAGGGTATTCAAAAGATTCCATGCAATCGTGCTGTCCGCCTGCAGAATCTCAAAGAAATTGGATTTCTCGATTTCAAGTACAAGAGTATCATCAGTCTTAGCCTGAACGGAGGCATTTCTTACCTTATCTTCCAGCAGCGACATCTCCCCGAAAAATGCACCGGGCTTCAACACTGCTACTCTGTGGGTTTTGTCTTCAAAGGAAGCAAATATAACTTCTGCCCTTCCCTGCAACAAAAGATATGCAGTATTACCCGCTTCTTTTTCCATGCAGATAAATTCGTCTTTGCTAAATTTTTTTACCCTTCCCTTGGTTTTTAGTAATTCAATGTTCATCTTTTGCCCGCCTCCTGCATTTTTTTATGTTTATCATTCCTCAGATACTTTCTTCACTCTATTCCCACAGCCTCTTTGGCCAGTCTGTCTGCTTCCTCGTTACCTTCCACACCGGAATGCCCCTTTACCTTGACAAAATTAAGTTTAATCACATTTTCCACCGACTGGATATAGTCATGATAAGCAATGGTTCCTTTCTTGTTTCTCTTCCATGAACCCTTCGCCCACATCTCAATTCCCATGTAGTCATAATATATGGTCAATTCCCTAAGTCCTAATTCCACGGCACGCCTTATAGCCGCCATGCTGCCGCACACCTCACCGGCGACATTACGCATGGATGCCATCTCCGGGTCGTCACCGTGTCCTTGAAGCACCTCCTTAACACCATCACGAACTAAAAACCCACCATATCCGTAACATCCGGTTGCAATATTAAACGAACCATCTACAAAAGCATACGGTATGGTCTGCTCCTCCATCTTACTTTGTGACAATGGCTTTATCATTCCCTGAGATTCCTGAACACTGTCCTCAGCATTCTTAATACTTTCCGCTTTATTCATGAAAACACCGGCATTCATAAAGGCTTCCGCCTCAGCCCTTGTCTTAAAGCTCTTAAATACCGCCCCCGGAAAGCCATCCGTCACAGCCTTGCACTCAGTCCAGCTTAAATATATTCCCGGTGCGCTACCAACACGGACCGCATAGTATTTTCCCGCCATACTCAGCTCCATAAATTAATTATTTTTCCTTA
>CAMAKT010000078.1 GCA_945836135.1 uncultured Clostridia bacterium
GTATAAAGAAAAGTACCCAATCTACAATATGGCGGTTCTTCCATATTTTGGAGCTGCCGGTCGTGAGGATGAAGGTTTTATAATGGTTCCGGAGGGCGGCGGTGCCATAATAGATTTCAACAATGGCAAGATATCCCAGAATTATTATTATGCTAACCTCTATGGATGGGATATGGCTCAGGAGAGAAAAGCAGTAGTTCAGGAAACTGATGTATCCTTTAACGCCTTCGGTATGTCTGAGAATGGAGATTCTTTTATATGTATTCTTGAAGAAGGGGCACCATATGCCTCTATCCAGGCGGACATAAGCGGAAAGAACAATAGCTACAATACGGTAAGTGCAGTCTACAACGTATTGCACAGAAATCAATACGACGTAAGTGACCGAACAACTGCAGCCATGTTTGTATATGAGGATTCTCTTCCGGATGAATCCATAGTACAGAGATACAGATTCTTTGACGCAGATGATTATGTAACCATGGCAAAGGGATATGGTGATTATCTCACTGAGAGATACAGCGGTTACCTCACAATGAATGACGATACTCAGGCACCGGTCAGCATCGAGATATTAGGAGCAGTTGATAAGGTTAAGCAGGTGTTAGGTGTTCCGGTATCCAGACCTTTAGAGCTTACAACCTATAACGAAGCTCTGGATATAGTTAAAGAATTATATGACAGTGGTATGGAGAACATGGCTGTCAAGCTTACAGGCTGGATGAACGGTGGTGTAAGACAGAGTTTACTCAAGAGTGTCAAGCCTGTATCAGAGCTGGGTTCTAAAAAGAGTCTTCAGAATCTTGTTAATGAGTCCGGTAATATGGGAATTGATGTTTATCTTGACGGAGTAACCAATTACTGCTATGACAGCAATATTTTTGATGGTTTTATTGAATTCAGGGATGCTGCTAAGTTTGTCAGCAAGAAGAGAACAGAATTGTATGAATACAGTACAATATCCTATGGTCAGCAAAAGTGGAAGAATCCATATTTTCTTCTTAAGGCGTCTCTTATATGGGATAATGCAGACCGCCTTGTAAAGGCTACGGATAAATACAACGCAGGGGTCTCATTTACGGACTATGGTCGTGACCTGTCTGCGGATTATAACAAGGATGAGCTGGTTACAAGGCAGGCATCATTGTTAAAGCAGGCATCACAGCTTGCGGAGTATAAGGATTCAGGAAAGAAGATAATGATAAACCGAGGTAATGATTACGCAATAGCTTATGCGGATATGGTTACCAACATGGATCTTTCGGGTCTTAGTTACAGTATTATTGACAAGTATATACCATTTTATCAGATTGCTATCCATGGACTTGTGAAGTATACCGGTGAATCACTTAATCTTTCTAAGGATTATACCGAGGAACTGTTGAAATCAGCAGAGTACGGTGCAGGACTGGCATTCACATTCATGGAGGAGTCATCCTTCGCATTGCAGTCAACATACTATACCAAGTATTATGGTGCTGAGTATGCCTCATGGGGTGAGAAAGCAGTTGAAATATACACAAGATACAATAATGAGCTTGGTGGTGTATTCAGTCAGAAAATCACAGGACACGAATATGTGACGGATGACCTCACATGTACCACCTATGAGGATGGCACAAGGGTATACGTAAATTACGGCAGCTATGATGCTGAAATCACAGGCGGAAATACAGTTCCGGCAAGGGATTACCTTGTTATTAAATAGTCAGAAAGGAGAGAACAATAATGAAGAAACAATCAAAGGTAAGCGGTCTTCAGAAAAGAAAGGCAATTGCGGGATACCTGTTCATATTGCCGTTCATACTTGGTTTTCTGACTTTCATGGTAAAGCCCTTGATTCAGTCATTGTATATGAGTTTTTGTCAAGTAGATGTAAGTGCCGGCGGATTTACAATGAAATTCAACGGACTTGCCAATTACATAAGGGCCTTCAGGGTCGACCCGGATTTCGTAAGACTACTGACTGAGGAAATCTCCAGAATGTTCTATAATTCATTGGCGATTATGGTATTCAGCTTCTTTGTGGCTCTGATTCTTAATCAGAAGTTCAAGGGAAGAGCACTGGTTAGAGCAGTATTTTTCCTTCCGGTTATTTTATCATCAGGTGTTATCATTGGCGTAGAAACTGATAATGCATTACTATCCAGTGTGCAGGCAGCCATTGAGAATAATAATAATGGTGCTTCAATCACAGATGCAATTCAGAGTATTCTCACAGTCAGCGGAGTAGGAACAAGAGCCTTTGAGAAGGTTTTTGAGATTGTGGACGGAATCTATGATGTGGCAATAGCATCAGGTATCCAGATTATTATCTTCCTCTCAGGTCTCCAGACCATATCAAGCAATATGTACGAAGCTGCCAAGATTGAGGGCTGTACAGCATGGGAGAGCTTATGGAAGATTACATTTCCAATGATTAGTTCACTGCTCTTAGTAAACTGGATTTACACAATTATTGATTTCTGTATGCGTACTGATAATGAGGTCATGAAAAAGATTCAGGAGCAGATGATAGTTCAAATTAATTATGGTTTTGCATCCGCAATGTCATGGGTATACTTCATCATAGTCATTGCAATAATTGGTGTAACCTCATTAATTATTTCGAAGGGGGTTTACTACTATGACTAATACTGGAACAGAAATTACGAAGATGGGCTTCTGGGAGAGGAATAAGAAATCCAATGGATCTCTCCTTAAGAAAAAGATTAAGGCATTTTCCTTCAGCCTGGCAAGAGCTATTCTGTTGTTTGGTATGTGCTTTATGATACTTCAGCCGATTCTTAACAAGATTTCCATAAGCTTTATGGCTGAGGAAGATCTTTATAATCCGATGATTATTACGGTTCCGGAGCATTTTACCACAGCAAATTATGAACTTGCTGCTCAGTTTATGAACTATTGGAAGACACTTGGCAATACAGTGGTTATATCACTTACGATTGCACTGTTGCAGATTGCTGTATGTACTGTAGTTGGATATGGCTTTGCCAGATTTGAGTTTCCACTTAAGAAATTCTGGTTTGCTTGTGTAATACTTATGATTATTATTCCACCACAGACCATATCCACATCGCTTCACCTTCATTTCAGATATTTTGATATATTTGGTATTATCGAAGCCGTAAAAGGCAAGTCACTTAACCTTCGAGGTTCGGTACTTCCGTATTATCTGATGAGTGTAGGGTGTATGGGTCTTAAGAACGGTCTTTACATATTCATGATAAGACAGTTCTTCAGAACAATTCCAAAGGAGCTTGAGGAAGCAGCCTATGTTGACGGATGTGGAACATTCAGGACTTTCCTTAAGATTATGCTTCCTGATGCGAAGCCGATTCTTACTTCCTGTTTCCTGTTCTCATTCGTATGGCAGTGGACGGACAGCTTCTACACCAATATGTTCCTTGGAAACATCAGTCTTCTTTCAATGGAGCTTGGTCGTATCGCCGACAAGCTCGGACAGTATCTCACCAAGATACTGGGAGTTGGTGGAGCATCAGTTGGCTACACTAACTGTCTTATAGCAACAGGAACCCTTATGGTTATTGCACCGCTTCTTCTGATATATCTCTTTGCACAGAAGGGCTTTGTAGAGAGCATAAGCAGTTCCGGTATCAAGATGTAATATCCGGGGGAATGACCCGTGGATATAAAAAAATAGGAGGAGAAACAAAATGAGAAAAAATCTTTCCAAGAAGGTTGTAGGACTTACACTTACAGCCGCAATGATTGCAAGCCTTACAGCTTGTTCATCCAACAACCCTGCTGGCTCTGATTCCACAACTAAGGCACCAGATTCAACAAAGGGACAGACAGAGACCACAACTGCTGCACCGGAGACAACAACGGAGCAGGAAACTGAGGCAGGACCAAAGATTTACACTGATGCCAACGGCAATACAGTAGACCTTGGCGGTATGGAAATCTACATCCGTGACTGGTGGTCAACACCTATGGACGGTGAAGACGCAGAGCCAAATAACAAGTACGAGGAAGCCAGACAGGACTACCTTGAGTGGGCCCAGGAGACCTACAATTTCAAGATCAGACAGGTTGGTATCTCTTCATGGGGTTCAACACCTGAGGATTTCCTTAACTATGCTTCATCCGAACCGGATGATATGAATTATATTTTCATCTTAAGATCCGGTAAGGAATTAGCTGCTGCTATGAGCGCAGGCTTAATGTATGACCTTTCAACCCTTGACTGCCTTGATTTCACAGAATCAAAGTGGGTAAACGGTGTGGATAAGATGTACACCTTAGGTGATAAGACATATTGTATGAGTGGCGAGACCATCGAGCCAAAGGGCGGTATGTACTTCAATAAGCGTCTCTTATACGAGGCAGGCATTGATCCTGAGTCAATCTATGAACTTCAGGAGTCCGGTGAGTGGACATGGGAGAAGTTCGAGGAAATCTGTAAGACAATCACAGCCGATACAGATAATGATGGTGTTACTGATCGTTTTGCAATGGTTAACTTCGCTTCAACATTTATTAATGAAGCAGTTGCATCAAACAATGCACACTTCATTAACAAGGATGCTAACGGCAAGCTCTTCAATGCACTTGAGACCAACGAGACTCTTGAGGCTCTCAACTGGGCAGTTGACATGATGGCTAAGTATGACTATCCACAGCCGGAAGGTTCTGAGTGGAACTACTGGCAGGAAGCATTCGTAAACGGTGCTGCAGCATTCATTGCAGGTGAGACATATCAGGCTGGTCAGGACTGGAAGGATATGGAGGATGACTTCGGTTTCGTATGCTTCCCTAAGGGACCTAATGCAACTGATTACACCAACGTATACAATGACAACCCATATGTAATTCCTGCTAACTATGATGCAGAGAGAGCATGGAAGATTGCCTTCGCATACAATGTATGGAGTGATCCTGTTCCGGGCTTCGAGGATTATAACGGAAGAGTTGAGGCATTCTACAACAACTTCAGAGACACTGAGTCCGTAGACCTTACAATTGCAAGAATGTATGAGAACGGTATGTACACATATCACAATCTTGTTCCGGGTCTTGACCTTGGACCGGATCTCATATGGGGCATGAGCTCAGCAGAGGGCAGCACTCCTGCAGCAAAGGCAGAGGCTATAAGAGACACATGGGCAGCTTATCTTGAGGAAGCGAATAAGTAATCGTACAGGAAAGCAAAGCTACACCTTGATGTGCTAATACAAGCTTATAATTGGGAGGACTTTTGTCCTCCCAATTATAGAAATATACATTTTTTAGGGGGTTGTGACTTAAGTGAAGGTTCGATTTCATTTACCGGGATTAAGATATAATTTTCCGCTCAATATGATACTGGTAGGTATGATGAAGCAGTATCCGGATTTCTTCTATGACAATGTTGAGATAGCTTCATTTTTTGGAGAGTTTCCAACATCGAGATGGGGTGGCGGAAGATTCTGTAACGGAGACCAGTGCGATGCGGCTTTTATTAAGCGTGTAATAAAGGCATACAATGAACAGGGAATTCCGGTCAGATACACCTATACCAACCCTGATCTTAATGCATACGACTGTGAGGATGCATACTGCAACTTCTGCATGGAAGAAGCCAACAATGGAATGAATGAAGTACTGGTCGTCAATGAAGTTCTTGAGAATTACATAAGGAATAAATATCCGAAGTTTAAGATTAACAGCTCCACCTGCAAGGAGATTAAGGATATTGATAAGCTGAATGAGGAGCTGTCAAAGGATTATGCACTTGTGGTGCTTGATTATAATCTGAATAACAAGTGGGATTTCTTAAATCAGATTGAGAGAAAGGACAAATGTGAGCTGCTCATAAATGCATGCTGTATTCCTAACTGCCCAAGGCGTGGAGAACACTACAAATGTATTGCGAGACAGCAGAAGACAGTTCTGATGAACAGAAAAATGCCGCCGGATAAGAAGATTCCGGTGCCGGGATGGCATTGTGAATATGGAGATAAGAATTCCATATTCCAGATAAAGGATTACGAGACATATATTTCACCGGAAGCAATTTTTGAGAAGTATGTTCCCCTTGGATTTAATAATTTTAAGATTGAAGGAAGGACAGGAAATCTATTTAATCTTATAGAATCATACTGTCTGTGGCTTATGAAGCCTGAAAAACGTGATGAAGGAAGATTTATGCTTATTACGAATCTTCAGGCGACCAAGGTTATCAATGTGGCACAGCCAAGACCGGGTGTATGGCCTTAGATTAAGGGGTATAGGATATGAAGAAAAGAATATTTGCGGCAATAGCGCTGCTTTATGGTATAAGCCTTATAACAGGCTGTGATAAAAAAGCCGAAAGTACTGTTACCGAAACTATTCAGCCGGTAAGTACGGTGGTACAGGAGAATAGCTCCGAAGCACAAGTGGAAGTATCTGAAACGGAACAGTCTCAGGAAACCACGCAGGATATGGAGGAGACGAAGGTGAATTATTCGATGCTATTTAACGAGATTAAGCGCACCGAAAGCTATAAGGGGATGAAATACAATAACCCGCTTATAACACAGGAGTTCGGTGCTGACCCTTATGCAATGGTATATAACGACACTGTATATATCTATATGACACAGGATGCATTTGAGAAGAGTGCTGACGGAACAATTAAGGAGAATTCATATAGCAAGATTAAGTCAATAAGGGTCATTTCCTCAAAGGATATGGTCAACTGGACTGACCATGGAGAGATATATGTGGCAAATGGCATAGTAGGTGCAAAGTGGGCAAACAATTCCTGGGCGCCTGCAGCAGCGTGGAAAAATATTGACGGACAGGATAAGTTCTTCCTGTACTTTGCTGATGGCGGCGGTGGAATAGGAGTTCTTGAAGCTGATTCGCCGACAGGACCGTTTAAGGATCCGCTTGGACATGGACTTATTACGAGAAATACGCCTAACTGTGCGGATGTCTTATGGCTCTTCGACCCGGCTGTACTGGTTGATGATGACGGCAGGGCATATATTTACTTCGGAGGCGGTGTACCAAGCGATAAGGTATCACATCCTATGACCGGAAGATGTGTAGAGCTTGGTGACGACATGATAAGCATTAAGGGTGAGCCCGTAACCATTGATGCTCCATACCTTTTCGAGGATTCGGGAATTCATAAGTATGGTAATAAGTACTACTACACCTATTGCAGTAACTGGCAGGTGGATGCGGAAGGAACGGCTGAATATGGCTTTAAGAATGCGGAGATAGTAAGCATGGAAAGCGATTCACCATTAGGCCCATTCACTATCAAGGAGACTATTCTCGAGAATCCGGGAACACTGTGCGGGCTGTATGGCAACAACCATCACTGTGTATTCAGCTTCAAGGGTCAGTGGTACATTACATATCATTCAAGAGAGCTTGAGAAGAAGATGGGTGTTGAGAAGGGCTACCGCTGTACCTTCATTGACAGCTTCGAAATGGCAGAGGATGGTACAATCGGTAAGATTAAGCAGACTAATAATGGCTGTGAACAGCTCGAGTATTTCAATCCTTATGAGACCGTAAATGCATGCACCTTCTCACATGAGGCAGGAATAGAGGTCGTTCCGGCTGATAAGAATTCCAAGCTGTATGGTTCAGGCACCATGGCGTTAGGCGGAATTGATTCAGGTGATTACATCAAGCTTACAGGTGTTAATTTTTCCCATAAGGAGCCTGAGGCAATCAAGATGTCTGTGAGAAAGACGGCAGAGCTTGATGAGAAATGTGTCATTGAACTCAGACTTGACAGCACTAAGGGTGATGTACTGGGATATGTTCCTGTTGGAAGCCTGCTGAATGATGCTGCAAGTATAGATGACGAATTTGTCGAGATTTCCGCTGAGCTTAACAAGACCGTCAGCGGAGTGCACAATCTGTACATGACCTTCAGCGGATCCGGTTATGAGATACTTGAATGGAGAATGGAAGGTACTGAGAATAACTGGTACGATAAGATGTTAGAGACCTCTCTTCTTTCCACAGGAGATAATGGAAGACTTGAGAGGGTGTTAGCTAAGTTGGAAGCCGGAGATAGTGTTAATGTGGCATTTATAGGCGGCTCGATTACAGAGGGGGCAGGCGCTGCAAAGACTTCCGAGTGTTATGTTGAGCAGACTGTTGCCAATTTAAAGAGACTGTATCCGCAGGCGAAAATCAACTACGTTAATGCCGGAATCGGCGGAACTCCGTCAGCACTGGGCATTATGAGATACAAGAGGGATGTCCTTGATAACCTGGGGAC
Source organism: uncultured Clostridia bacterium (assembly GCA_945836135.1). GTDB lineage: Bacteria > Bacillota > Clostridia > Lachnospirales > Lachnospiraceae > CAG-882. Next base: position 8,237 of record CAMAKT010000078.1, read on the forward strand.
AACACCGGATCTTCTCTTTATTGAATTTTCTGTTAATGATTATCAGGAATGTACCGAAGGAAGAGCCTTTGAGAGCCTTGTAAGAGGTGCACTTGAAGCAGATGAAAATACTGCAGTATGTCTTGTATATGCGGTATTTAAGTCAAAATGGAATATGCAGGACAGATATATTCCTATGGGAGAGCTGTATGGACTTCCGATGGTCAGTATAAAGGATGCAACCAAGGAAGCATTTGAAAGCCAGCTTCTCACCGACGCTGAGTACTTTTCTGATGAGTATCATCCAACCTCTTACGGACATACCATTATGGCAGACTGTATCACATACATGATTACAGAGACAGCCAAAAAGGAAGTGCCGGAGAATATAGCGGAGATTCCGTCTGAAACAGTTGTGGGTGCTGATTTTGCAGGAAGTATTCTTGTAACATCAAAAGCTTCCAACGGCTGTGTAATTGAATGCGGAGATTTTACCGGCATTGACACACAGGTTCATGGAGCTCCGATAACCAATGGAATTACTTTCCCGGATAATTGGAAACATTCTAAGGAAAGTGGAAACAATCCTTTTGTAATCACGGTTAACTGCAGAAATCTTCTGATTAACTATAAGCAGAGCAGTGCAGATACTTCCGGTACGGTTGTGGTAAGCGTTGACGGAGAGGTTGTGAAGGAAATCAGCTCTTACAATGAAGGCGGCTGGAATCAGTCCATTGTGGATTTAATAATCGACGAGGATGAGCCAAAGGAGCACACAATCTCTATTCAGATGAAGGAGGGGGACGAGGATAAGGAATTCACGATTCTTGCCCTTTCATATACGAAATAAAATTAAGGAGGAATAGCTGCACAATGAGCAAAGAGACAGTACAACAGGCAAAAGAGCTTGTAAGTCAAATGACATTGAAGGAAAAAATGAGCCAGATGCTCTATGAGTCTCCTGCAATAGAGAGACTTGGCATACCTGCATACAACTGGTGGAATGAGGCTCTGCATGGTGTAGCAAGAGCCGGAGTGGCAACCGTATTCCCGCAGTCCATAGGCATGGCGGCTTCCTTTGATGAGGAGCTTATTGAAAATGTTGGTGATATCGTATCTACGGAGGGACGTGCCAAGTTCAATGAGTTCTCAAGAAGAGGAGACCACGGCATATATAAGGGACTGACTTTCTGGGCACCAAATGTCAATATATTCAGGGACCCGAGATGGGGCAGAGGACATGAGACCTATGGAGAGGACCCATACCTTACGTCAAGACTTGGTATGGCATATATAAGAGGCCTTCAGGGTGACGACAGGGAGAACCTTAAGTCCGCTGCCTGTGCCAAGCATTTTGCAGTGCATAGCGGACCGGAGGCACTGCGCCATCACTTTGATGCAGAGGTATCGGTTCATGATATGTATGATACATATTTGTATGCATTTGCAAGATGTGTTAAAGACGCAAAGGTTGAAGCTGTCATGGGTGCATACAACAGAGTGAATGGTGAACCGGCTTGCGGAAGCCATACATTATTAAAGGATATTTTAAGGGATGAATGGAAATTTGAAGGACATGTAGTGTCCGACTGTTGGGCAATCAACGATTTCCATCTCAATCATAAGGTGACAGCGGATGTTGAAGAATCGGCAGCACTTGCTGTAAATAATGGCTGTGACCTTAACTGCGGAAGCGCGTTTCTTCATCTTGAATCGGCTTATGAGAGAGGTCTTATTAATGAGGAGGCTATCACCGAAGCCGTGGAGAGACTTATGGAGGTTCGGATACGTCTTGGTATGCTTGACAATCATCCGTCTCCGTATGAGAATCTGTCCTATGAGCTTGTGGAGTGTGATGAGCACACGGAAGCATCTGTTGAAGCAGCAAGAAGAGGCATTGTTCTTCTTAAGAACAAGAATAATTTCCTGCCGCTTGACAAGGACAAGGTTAAGACAATAGCAGTTATCGGACCGAATGCCAATTCAAGGGCTGCTCTTGTAGGCAATTATGTAGGAACTTCTTCACTCTACGTAACACCTCTTGAGGGCATTCAGAGATATCTTGGCAAAGGCACGAGAGTAATCTATGCTGAGGGCTGTGACCTGTATAAGGATAAGGTTGAATTCTTAGCTGAGAAGAATGACCGTTTTGAGGAGGCAGTTATTGCGGCTGAGCAAGCAGATGTGGTTGTGATGTGCCTGGGACTTGACGCTACGATAGAGGGCGAAGAGGGCGATGCAGGAAATGAATATGCAAGCGGCGATAAGCCGAGCCTTCGTCTTCCGGGGCTCCAACAGGAACTTCTTGAGAAGATAACTGCAGTCGGAAAGCCGGTTGTTCTGGTTCTTCTTGCCGGAAGCGCCATGGATTTATCCTGGGCAGACAAAAATGTGGATGCAATTATTGATGCATGGTATCCTGGCGCCAGAGGTGGCAGAGCTATTGCTGAGATGATATTCGGGGATTATTCTCCATCAGGCAAGCTTCCGGTGACATTTTATGAGAATGAGGCAGAGCTTCCTGAATTTACTGACTACAGCATGAGCAACAGAACCTATAGGTATTCCAAGGCAAAGGTGCTCTATCCGTTTGGTTACGGACTTAAGTATACCGATGTGGATTACAGTGACGAAAGCATAAGTGTATCTGAAGGCAATGTGGGGGATGAAGTAAGGGTTTCGGCTGCAATTACCAATAATGGTGATTATGAGGTTAATGAGATTGTTCAGGCTTATATCAAGCATGTTGATGCGGCAGCTTATGAGCCGGGCTTCCAGCTCAAGGGAATAAAGGTAGTTAAGCTCGAAGCCGGTGAGTCAAAGAAGGTAGAAATCAAATTATGCGCAAGGGACTTCGGAATTATTACTGAAGAAGGAAAGTGCGTAATAAAGCCGGGCGAATATGAGATAAGCATTGGCGCAGGGCAGCCGGATGCGCGCACTGAAGAGCTGTACGGCAGGAAGATTAAGGTGTTGAAGCTTAATCTTACAGGCACTGAAACAGAAATTGAATTTTAAAAAATAAATATATGGAGGATAATATCATGATTAACATTCCTGAAATGAAGGTAGGAATTGTGGCAGTTTCAAGAGACTGCTTCCCTGAGTCTTTATCTGTAAACAGAAGAAAGGCACTGGTTGACGCTTATTCTAAGAAGTACGATGCTAAGGACATTTACGAATGTCCTGTATGTATTGTTGAGAGTGAGATACATATGGTTCAGGCTCTTGAGGATATCAAGAAGGCAGGCTGTAACGCATTATGTGTATATCTTGGCAATTTCGGTCCTGAGATTTCCGAGACACTTTTGGCTAAGCACTTTGACGGACCTAAGATGTTCGTGGCAGCCAGCGAGGAGAATATCGCTACTCTCGCAAGCAGCCGTGGTGATGCTTACTGCGGTATGCTCAACGCAAGCTACAACCTCAAGCTCCGCAATGTGAAGGCTTATATTCCTGAGTACCCTGTTGGAACAGCAGAAGAGTGTGCAGACATGATTCATGAGTTCCTTCCTATTGCAAGAGCCGTATATGCTCTTAATAACCTTAAGATTATCAGCTTCGGTCCAAGACCTACTAATTTCCTTGCATGTAATGCACCGATTAAGCCATTATATGACCTTGGCGTGGAAATCGAGGAGAACTCTGAGCTTGATCTTTTCGAGTCCTTCAACAAGCATGCGGGAGACGAGAGAATCCCAGAGGTTGTCAAAGATATGGAGGCAGAGCTTGGAGCAGGCAACAAGAAGCCTGAGGTTCTTACCAAGCTTGCACAGTACGAGCTCACACTTCTTGACTGGGTTGAGGCTCACAGAGGCTACCGCAAGTTCGTTGCCATTGCAGGCAAGTGCTGGCCGGCATTCCAGACACAGTTTGGCTTCGTTCCATGCTATG
>CAMAKT010000079.1 GCA_945836135.1 uncultured Clostridia bacterium
TTATTCAAACTCAATCGTCCCTGGTGGTTTACTGGTCAGGTCATAGAATACCCTGTTAACCCCCCTGACTTCATTAATAATTCTGCTCATTACGATCTGCAGCACCTCGAACGGAATCTCGGCTGCCTCAGCAGTCATGAAGTCAATTGTATTCACCGCACGAAGTGCGACTGCATAATCATAAGTACGCTCATCACCCATGACACCTACGGAACGCATGTTGGTGAGGGCGGCGAAGTACTGGCCGATGCTGCGGTCGAGACCGGCTTTGGCAATTTCTTCGCGGTAGATAGCGTCGGCGTCCTGAACGATGCGTACCTTGTCGGCAGTCACTTCGCCGACGATACGGATGCCAAGACCTGGGCCAGGGAATGGCTGGCGGAAAACAAGCTTCTCCGGGATGCCAAGTTCAAGACCTACCTTGCGGACTTCGTCCTTGAAGAGGTCACGCAGAGGTTCAATGATTTCCTTGAAGTCTACGCAGTCAGGGAGACCACCTACGTTGTGGTGGGATTTGATGACTGCCGATTCGCCGCCGAGACCACTCTCAACTACGTCAGGGTAGATTGTGCCCTGAACGAGGAAATCAACGGCGCCGATTTTCTTTGCTTCCTCCTCGAATACACGGATGAACTCCTCGCCGATAATCTTACGCTTCTGCTCAGGCTCCGTGACACCTGCCAGCTTACTGTAGTAACGCTCCTGAGCGTTTACACGAATGAAGTTGAGCTCATAAGGGCCGTTAGGACCGAATACCTCCTCGACCTCGTCACCCTCGTTCTTGCGCAGCAAGCCGTGGTCTACAAAGACACAGGTAAGCTGATTTCCTATGGCCTTGGAGAGAAGAACTGCTGCGACGGAGGAATCCACGCCGCCGGAGAGGGCACACAAAACCTTGCCGTTTCCGACCTTCTCGCGGATGCTCTCGATGGAGTGGGCTACGAAGGAGTCCATTCTCCAGTCACCTGCGCAGCCGCAAACACCCTTTACAAAGTTCTCCAACATCTTGGTTCCTTCCTGCGTGTGAAGAACCTCCGGGTGGAACTGAATTGCATACAGGTTCTTGGCAGGATTCTCGGCTGCTGCCACAGGGCAGTCAGCGGTGTGGGCACAGATTGTGAAGTCCGGTGCCACCTTGGAAATATAGTCAAAATGGCTCATCCAGCAGATGGTCGTAGGTGATACATTTGTAAACAACTTGGAAGCTGTGTCAACATGTACCTCCGTCTTTCCATACTCGCGCACAGGTGCCTTTTCCACCTTGCCGCCAAGCACATGCATCATAAGCTGCGCACCGTAGCACAGACCAAGCACCGGAATGCCGAGGTTGAAGAGCTCGGCGGTGCAGGTCGGAGCACCCGGCTCATAGCAGCTGTTCGGACCACCGGTAAGAATGATGCCCTTCGGATTCATTGCTTTGATTTTCTCAATGTCCGTCCTGTATGAGTATATCTCACAGTACACATTACATTCCCTGACGCGCCTTGCAACCAACTGGTTGTACTGACCGCCAAAGTCAATAACGACTACCATTTCTCTGCTCATGGTATATCCTCCTGTTTATCTTTTATGTTGGGTAAAATTCACCTCAATTATCATCAATGCAATAATCATACAATAAATAAGAAGCAGACGCAAGTATTAAAACGCATCAAATTGTCATTGCCGCAACAGCCATCCATTTGCTTTGAAAAGGAAATTTTACATTATCACTCCGCAATTCCTCTCACTCCGTAATGGCACCGGTTTATGTTACCTTCTCATGCTGCCTTATATCACTGACTCATACCACTAACTTATGTCCCCGACTTTTCTCATGAGTTTTTCACCAGCTCGTAGTAATCCGCCGTATATTTATAGCCGTCCCACTCCCGCACCTCGTCCCGGCTGAAGGAGTATTTAAAACCCAGAGCCTTGCACACTGCTGCCGAGCGTTCATTTTCACGGAAGCAGCCATATATGAATTTAGTTCCGCCAAGCTGCTCAAAGGCAAGCTGCACCAAAGCCCTTACAATTTCCTTACCCAATCCTCTGTTCTGAAATTTACGGGCAACACAGATTCCGCAGTCCTCATAGACTCCCGGCTCCTCTTCCTTAATTCCGGCAAAACCAATGGCTTCATCAGTTTCTTTCAGGCAGACAAAAAAAGCGTCGAATATTCCCTGGAAACACATGGTTCTTTTCAACCGCTCTACCGCATCCTCGTATGTAAGCGTCGGCTGCCAGAGCATTGTTTTTGCAATCTGCTCGTCCTTCCAGACATTGTTCCATATGCATTCCAAATCTCTGTCTGCTGCTTTTCTTAAGACAAGATGTTCCGTCTCTATTCTTTCAATCACTTTACCCTTCCTCCCCAAGTATTCCGATAAGTTCAAGCAATGTTCCGTTCAGGCTGTCATCGAGACGTTCGACGCACTCGATAACCAGAATGTCCGACGCCAGAATATCCTCCCGTATATCTTCAATATTGTCACGATGGGCAACACTTACATTGGTAAAATCCCGCTCCAGATACGGAACCATATACAGTCGGAAGGAGTCCCCCACCATCACAAAATTGCAGTCCCGCTCCGCCGTGGACTTTGCCCTGTATACTGCACTATTTTCGGTGTGGATAATATCAATCACCCCATCGGTTTCAAGTATCTGGACCTCCGTCTTGTACTGCGGGATATGGTCATAATCCCTTTCATAATCCTGCCAGCTAAGGCCCGCCGTAATTACCAGTCCCCAGATACAGGAATCTTCCTGCATTTCAATGTTGCCAAGGTCCGAAACTTCAACCCCCATATCCTTATAGAGTGCCTGTGTGGCTATGAAGCTCCCGTAATGATTCCAATGGGTATCATATTTATAATAAGTGCTCATATTATTTTTTGCATCCCGAAGTTCATCCAGAGGATAAATAATCTTAACCTCTGAGTTCTGCTTCACATAGTCCACAAAACGCTGTGCTCTTTTGTATGTGGTTTCCACATCATAGGACGGCATGTATTCCGAGTAGACCTGTTCCTTGTTCGGGGCAATCAGAAACTGAAGCTGTATCCCCCTGCTGTCGCAGATTTGTTTAAGCTTTTGCATGAGGCTTAGCTTGTCCTTCATCTGCTGTTCGGTCATTATGTTGCTGCCGCGGTAGTATTCTATGCTGTTGTCATAGTTGCAGAACATCCAGTCATCCCTGCCAAAAACAGTTCCGTTCATTTCTCTCGGCGGCAGGTATGAAGCATCTGCATTCTCCGGTTCAGTACTTTGCTGTTCATTCCCGGACATATCCGGTTTATCCGTATCTCCTATACCGGAAATATCATCTGTTCCATCCGGCAGCTTCCCTGTGGTATTATTGTCCCCTGTCGCGTCTCCATTCCCGGCATTTTCACCCGCTGTATTACCTGCCCCATTGTTCTCACCTGATATGTCTCCTTCACCGCTGTTGTCTCCCGCTACATTCCTGCCTGTAGTTTCCTCACCCGCGCTTTCCTCCCCGGTTTGAACTTCCTCTGACGGTCTTGGTCCCGGTGTTGATGTCTCCCCACCATTATTAGAAGCTGTGTGCTTATTGTCCATAAGCGCGACAAGAACGGGCTGTATCTGTGATGAATACGCCCGTTCAAGCTTACTGTTAATACGCCTGTTTAAAGTAATTATGACACTGCGAAAAGGCACGTGGTCATTATAATATGCCTCAAGCTCCGACGTGATACTTGACAAGTTCAACTCTTCCGGAAACGAAGCAGGCTCCCTGTTTTCTCCGAGGTCAAAATCCAATGTGTCCATTATGGAGGGATTAAAAACTTTTGCCAGCTTGCAGATTCCCCATGCAGCCGAAGGCATTATAAGTATTCCGAGAAAGATGGCGATGGACAGCCTTCTTATAATCTTTTTAGCTCTGTTTTTCCCTGCCATGTTTATACTCCTTCGATTTGGTCAGACAAGTCTGACCAAATCCATTAATTCTCCCTCACCTCTATTGATGGTAAGTCTTAAGGAACTCTCCCAGCTTGCCTATTGCTTCGTCAAGAATCTCAACTCTCGGAAGATATACGATTCTGAAATGGTCAGGCTGCTTCCAGTTGAAACCGCCGCCGTGTACAATAAGCACTTTCTTCTCTCTTAAGAAATCAAATGCAAACTTTTCGTCATTGGTAATATTGAACTTTTTGACATCAATCTTAGGGAAAGCATAGAATGCGGCCTTAGGCTTAACCACGCTGAGTCCCGGTATATCGTTAATCGCCTTATACATGAACTCTCTCTGCTCATAGATACGTCCGCCCGGAACAATATAGTTCTTGACGCTCTGGTATCCTCCAAGTGCTGTCTGGACTATGGACTGTGCCGGAACATTGGAGCACAGACGCATGTTGGAGAGCATATTGATTCCCTGAATATAATCCTTGGCAATACCCTTATTGCCGCTTAGTATCATCCAGCCCACTCTGAAGCCCGCTATCATATGTGACTTTGACAGACCGCTGAAGGTCACGCAGAACAGATCCGGTGCAAGTGAAGCTATGGATATATGCTCGCCGTCATCCATAACCAGTCTGTCATATATCTCGTCAGAGAAAATAATAAGCTGGTTCTGCCTTGCCACCTCAACAATCTCCTCCAATACCTCCTTGGAGTATAGTGCTCCGGTAGGGTTATTCGGGTTAATAATAACAATCGCCTTGGTTCTGTTAGTTATCTTTTTCTTAATATCGTCTATATCCGGGTTCCAGTCTGCTTGCTCGTCGCACAGATAATGGACAACCTTGCCTCCCGCCAGTGTGGCTGTAGCTGTCCAGAGCGGATAGTCCGGTGACGGAATAAGTATCTCGTCGCCTTCGTCCAGCAATGCCTGCATGCTTAAGTTAATAAGCTCGCTGACGCCGTTACCTGTATAAATATCGTTAATGGTTACATTCGGAATATTCTTAATCTGAGCATACTGCATGATTGCCTTTCTCGCAGAGAAGAGACCTCTTGAATCGGAGTAGCCCTCACACTCGGTGAGCTGCTGCCTCATATCATATATAACCTCTTCCGGTGCACGGAATCCAAATGGTGCCGGATTTCCTATGTTCAATTTCAGTATGTTCATTCCCGCATCCGCCATGCGGTTGGCTTCCTCGACCACAGGGCCTCTTACATCATATAACACATTATCAAGCTTTGATGATTTTGAAAATTCTCTCATAACATTCTCTCCTATTTTGAACTCACTTTTTTTCTCATTTTTGTATTGAACTGCGCTGTCAGCACTTGTGACACCTGTATCTGTATTTTCTTTCCTTGAAGCGTCCTTTCCTGCCAGCCAGTTCTCATCCACCCCAAGCGTCCTCGCAAGCACCTTCAGAATATCCTTCCTCGGCTCGCTCTTACCGCTTAAGTACTGACTGATATGGCTCTTTCCGATACGGACACCATATTCACGGCCAATAGGTTCAGCCAAGCGGATCACATCCACCTGCTTAAGCCCCTTGGCCTCCATCGCCTCTTTTAATCTCTCAGATATATTCGCCATATTGCCTCCTATAAAAAGTTCAATTTCATATGACAATCATTTTTACACATAATACCACAAGTTCAAAATAAGTTCAAGATATTTTTGAGCAGATATGTCCTGTTGAATGGGAATGAGAAGTACCAGCCATCCACGAAATCCTCCGTAATGGCAATCATTGCTTTGGCAAGTTCAATTCCCACCTGTTCGCCTTCCTGTCTGCTTCCGTTCTCCGGATACTTCTCTATAAGCTCGTCGGGCACATTCACTCCGGATATCTCATTTTTCATAAAAAGGGCGTTCTTGCGGCTGATAAGCGGCATAATTCCGCACAGTATCCTTGCACCCGTCTCTTCCTTAATACGTCTCAATCTATCGGCATCCTCTTTACAAAATACAGGCTGTGTCAGGAAAAATTCAGCTCCCGCCTCCATCTTCTTTTTCACGCGCCCAATCTCCACCTCAAGATTTTTTCTTCCCTGGTTAATGGCTCCGCCATAGCACAAAGGGCTGTCGTAAAAGGTTTCTTCGTTCATTTCTCTGGCAATCTTCATAAGCCCCACCGAGTCAAAATTGAACACGGATTTCACTGTAGCTCTCACCATGGATGGCAGCGGGTCGCCTGTTATGATGAGCAGATTGTGAATGTCGTTAATCCTTGCCCCCATGAACAGCGAGCGCATGGCAACAGCATTTTTATCCCTGCAGCATATATGGGGCATAACCTCAATTCCGGTCTCGCGGTACACCTTATCCGCCATGAGAACCGAATCAACCCTTGTTCGTCCCGATGGTGAATCAGGAAATGTAAGCACATCAACGCCTGCGCCTACTAGAGCATGTGCCGATTCAAGCAATTTCTCATCATTGGCATCAAAAGGCGGGGCAAGTTCAACTGCAATGAACTTTTTATTCCTTATGTTCCCATCCTGGTCATAGAGAAAGCCTTTTCTTTTAGGCGTTTCTGCCGCTTTTCTGTTGTCCTCATGAGGCTTTTTATCATACTTTGGCAAACCTGCAATTTCTCCGGCAAGTCTCTCTATGGTGTTCGGCTTCGTTCCGCAGCATCCGCCCACTATATCGGCTCCGCCCATGACAAGCTCTTTTACCCTGTCCGCAAAGTAAGCCGGCGCATTGCCAAAATGCATCTGATTTCTTGTAAAGTTAGGATATCCTGCATTAGGAAGCACCATGACGTATTTATCCGGTAGAAGATTAAGTTCCCCAAAAAGCTGTACCATATGTCCCGAGCCGACACCGCAGTTAAGTCCCACAGCATCTACAGGCAGCTTTGCAGCTTCCGAGATAAGGCGCTTTGCGCTTAGACCGGCGGCACTGTAGCCATACTGATTTACACAAAAGCACAGGCTGATAAATATATCCTCCGACTTTTCCCGAAGGAGCCTGATTGCAGGCAGAATATCCTCGTAATCGGCAAAGGTTTCAAAATGAACCGCATCAACGCCCTGCCCCAGCATGTATTCAGCAAGTTTTATGTATTCCTGTTCATTCTGTTTTCCTGCAAATCCTGACATTTCCGGAATCGGCCCAATGTCACCTGCAATGAACACAGGCTCCACAATACCGCTTTTTCCCACGGCACTCCTGGCAAGCTTAACCGCAGCTTCTATGTTCTCCTTCACCTTCTCGTCATTTTTCGAAAGCATATGACTGTTGGATGCATAGGTATTCGTCCTGATATACCTCGCCCCTGCCTTAATATATTCAAGGTGCAGCCCCTCAACGCGCTCAGGATGCTCTGTATTGGCAATTTCCGGAAGTTCGCCGGTGCTGTATTTTTCCGCATAATATGTACCGAATGCGCCATCTGCCACAATTGTATGGGTTTTCAGATATTCCCGTAAATTCATTATAGCTAGTTCCTCACCTTCACTCTGAACACGCTGAATGTATGTGCCTTCACACTGAATCTGCCCTCCGTGTCAGGTGTAACTTTATGTTCAAGTTCAAATTCATACGCACTGATTCGCTGCGGCTCTTCAATACTGTTGTATGCCTCCGGAGCATCCTCCCCAAGAACAACGCAGTGTATCCTGCTGTAATCTAAATTATAATCCGCTGCATCAACGCACACCTCGCAGTCCTCATCCGTAATATTTACAAGCTTTATTATAAGCTCATGTGTGTTTTCATCATAGGATACGGTGTGGTACAGTCCCACATGGTCATCTTCAAAGCTGCTCTTAACCACATAATCTCCCATATTCAGCGAATACATTCTCTGTACATGGAAGCTAGGCGTACCGAAGCAGGATGCATCATCGAACCATATCATATCCGGGCTCCACTGCTCATAGCCAACTCTGGCAAAGAGCGGCGCATATGATGCCAGCACAACCACATCTGCATTTCTCTCAACTCCGGTTAAGAATGCCGCTTCGGCAAGGGCTGCCCCCAGAGTATTTCTGGCGCTTCCCTCGCCCTCCTCCTGTATATGAGCTGCATACTCTCCCGCAAATACCTTCACATTACGTGGATATTTATCGTAAAAATCTGCATTGGTCAAAAACCATGCAGGTGAACAGTAGTAATGCTCATCCACTGCATACACAAAATTGTCCGGCTTGTTATCACGATAAAAACCCCATGCAGCCCTGTAATAATCCGACTTAACATCCGGTCCTGCAGAGCCAATAAGCTTAATCTGCGGGTATTTCTCATGTATTGCCTTTTCAAATAGACTGTAACGTCTGAAAAACTCAGAATCCTTCGTCTCCCACTGCTCATTTCCGATTCCTATCATCTCAAGTTCAAAGCTCTCAGGATGTCCCATTCTCGCTCTTAAAGAACCCCATCTGCTGTCCACAGGTCCATTGGCAAATTCAATCAAATCAAGCACATCCTGAATATATTGTTCAAATTCTGCGGTATCAGGGCTTACAAGCTGGGTGGACTGGTACTGGCATGCCAGACCCACATTCTGAACCGGAAGTGGTTTGGCTCCGATATATTCACACAGCAGAAAATACTCATAATAGCCTATATCATAGCTCTGGTTATAATGACTGAACCTTCCTGTTGCAAATGGCTTGTCTTCATTGTTATGCACCGCCCAGCGATTCCAGTTTCTGACACGCTCTTCCCTGCTTCCCACAGTATTCTTCCACTGATAGCGGTTGCTTAATTCATTTCCCTCCACAATACAGCCTCCCGGAAAACGCATAAAGCCCGGTTTCATGCTCTTTAGGAGTTCAACAATATCTCTTCTGAACACACCACATACCGCATCATCAGCAACAAGTGAAAAGAAATCAGCGCAAAGCCTGCACCCGGGCTTCACCTCATCCTCATCAAATTCCACCACGAAGAGCTCATGCCTTTCCATAGAAGAAGCAGTAAATACTGCTTCATACTTTTTCCACTCAGTTGTCACTCTGTCCGTGAGCACACATACCTGATTCCCTATTCTTACCTTCACACTTCCGCTGTAGCTGTCACTTCTAAGATAAGCACTTACATGGTAGCTCATTTTTTCTCTTAGATACACGCCATCATAAGCCTTGTTGGCAAAACCGCACTGTCCCTTTGCCGGTTCAAATACAAGATAATGTGGTTCTGCCTCTGACACCGGACTGTCCTCTGATATTGAAAGCTTTGCGCCATCGCCCCTTGTTGGGTATGCAATCCACCCGTACAGGCCATCATATTTTGTAGAATAATTGTCCTTGTAGCCAAAGGCCTCCACGAACTCAAAAGCTGCATTTTCAAGCTGCTGGGCGCTGATTCCGCCGTCGCAGCAGTAATTGATGTCCTCATAAAATACACCGAACATTCCCGGAGTTATGTCTGCACCCTTTTCCCTGCCTATAATTAACCTTTTTTCCATTTTTCCGTTTACCTCTCCACCCGTTAATCTGTTTCACTTTATGCCATCTACCAGTCTCCTAAGACCATCCATTAGCCGTTCTTTTGGGCAGGCTATATTAAGTCTTAAGAATGTTTCACCGGTATGTCCGTACTGCACGCCGTCTGACAGATACAGCCCCGTCTTTTCCCTGATGCTCTCCGCCAGAATTCTCGAATCGCTGCAAATCTCAGCGCAGTCAAGCCACAGAAGATATGTGGCCTCCGATGGCACAAGCCGTATATCCGGAAGCTCCTTTTCAACAAATTCTTTCACAATCTGCTTGTTCTCGTAAAGGTATTCTCTCAGCGCATCAAGCCATTCACCGCCCTTATTAAAAGCTGCCACTGCTGCCCATACCGCAAAGGCATTAGGCTCGGCAACCTCGTCTGTATTGAGTCCGCGGTTCACCTTGTGGCGCAAAAACGGGTCCGGCACAATGGCCGCCGCCGTCTGAAGCCCCGCCATATTGAAGGTCTTGGTAGGTGCCACACAGGTAATACTTATGTCCCGGCATATATCCGATGCCGACGCAAATGGTACATACTCCTTGCCCGGGTCGGTAATATCGCAGTGAATCTCATCCGACACCACTATGACATGATGCTTATGGCACAGCTCTCCTATTCTCGCCAGTGTGTCCCTGTCCCATATTTTACCCACAGGATTATGAGGATTACACAGAATCATCATAGTGGTCTGGGGAAGGGCCAGGTCTGCTTCAAGTGCCTCAAAATCGATGGAGTACTCACCCTCCTTATAGATTAGCGGGCACTGCAGCACATTGCGCCCGTTATTCACTATTGAATTAAAAAATATATTATACACCGGTGTCTGTATCAGAACATTCTCCCCCGGTGTCGTAAGCTTTCTCACCACGCTGGACAATATGGGAACCACTCCCGTGGCAAAAATAAGCCAGTCCTTCTCTATATGGAAATGGTGCCTTTTCTCCCACCAGCTGCGGTACGCCTCGTTCCACTCGTCGGGTATAATTGAGTATCCGAAAACACCATGCTGCACTCTTTTTTCAAGTGCCTCGATAACCTCCGGTGCCGTGCGGAAATCCATGTCTGCAACCCACATCGGAAGCTCATTATCCTTCACATCCCATTTAAGTGAATGTGTCCCCCGCCTATCCACGGGCTCGTCAAAATATTTTCTGCATTCCTCTTTCATGATTTCTCCTTACATCAGATTAAATATATAGGCGTTTGTGAAACTCAACATTATGCAACGGACGTTGTGCAATTTTACTGTATTACCGCCATGCACGCTCTCGCTGCATTACAGCACGTAACGGTGCATAAGCGGCTAAAACACAGCCGCTAAACACCGACGGCTGTAAAGCACATGGCTTGCAATACAGTAAAATCACACAACTGTTCAGTGAATAAATGGGAGTTTCGCTATCGTCTAAATAAGCATATTGGTCAATCGCGATGATTCACCATGTAATCTTGTCAGTTCTGTTCTTGATGTCGTTACATATAAGCTTGGTTCTTCCCTCGTCAATGTAGTCTTTCTGTATAATAAGGGTATCTATATAGTCTGCCTTGATTGTTCCTGATGAAGGGTTGAGCACGCTTGTGATGCCGCTTGAAATCTCAGCGTCCACATTGGAATACTCAAAGGCAAGGGTTGTGTTAATCAGCTTGCAGTTTCTCATAACAAGATTGTCTATATAGCACATTCCCTGCAGGCTCTCAATGGTGCAGTTGATAAGAGTAAGATTCTTTGCGTTCCAGCCAAGATATTCCCCGGATATGAATGAATCATACACTGTAACATTCTCCGTGTTCCAGAATGCATCCTTGGACAGAAGCTTGGAATTGCGGATTTCCATGTTCTTGGTTCCATCAAAGGAGTAATTTCCCACAAGCGTGAAATTGTCAGCTTTAATATTGTTGGTATTAAAGGCAAAATAATCACCTCTTGCAAATACATTTTCCATTGTCACATTGTTGCAGTTCCACAGTGTCTCCGAAGCATTTGGGAAGGACACATTGCGAAGTATGATACCATTGTCCTTTCTGAGATTCTTAGGGGCCTCGATTACCGTGTCCTCGATGGTAATGTTGTCTGTATACCATATTCCCGCTCTTGCCATGTCAAAAAGTGTGCAGTTTTTCATATTAATGTCCCTGCAGTACCACAGTGGGTATTTCCAGCGGAACAATGTAGTATCTATATCAAGGTTCCTGCATTCCTTAAGCGGTGACTCCCCCTGCTCGAATACCGAATCGCTTATCTTGGCGTCACATGTATGAAACAGAGCCCTTTCCTCTGTAAATGTCTGTTGCTTAAATTCCTTCATTATTAAATCCTCCTATGTCAAATTTCGCAATTCTCTATTATAACTCATAAACCTGACTTTAGGTCAAGCATTTTCTTCCTTTACTCTTATATACAACTATCAAATCTATTTTTCCTTAAATCTTATATTGCTTATCCATATTATATACTATATAATTAATACTGGCATTAAAATTATGAATAGATTATGGAGGTATAGTGAATGGATGAAAAGGAATATATTAAAATTATAGCAGGTATATTAATTGGTTCAATAGCAGCTTTTTATATTGGCGCATTAATAAACTTTTTTCCATTTATAATAATTGATGATATCTATATAAATGCAATCGCCTTCTGTACATTAATAATATGTGGAGTTA
>CAMAKT010000080.1 GCA_945836135.1 uncultured Clostridia bacterium
GAGTATACCACCTTGAGCTTTTTTACCCCGCGCTTTTTAAGTTCGCGGCGCATGACCTTAGCCAGGGGGCATACCTTGGTCTTATAGATATCCGACACCTGAAAAGCGCTTGCATCCAGCTTGTTGCCCGCCCCCATGCTGCTGATTATCGGGACGTTCTTTTCCTGTGCCTTCATTACAAGGGCAATCTTGGCGGTAACGGTATCCACGGCATCAACCACATAGTCATATTCCTCAAACGGAAAATCGTCGGCGTTTTCCGGAAGAAAGAAGCAGTTATGTACTCTTACCCTGACATCCGGATTGATATCCAGCATTCTCTCCATCATAACCTCGGTCTTGTACCTGCCTATGGTCTTATGTGTGGCGATAATCTGCCTGTTAATATTCGTAAGGCTTACCCTGTCATTGTCGATAAGGTCAAAGGCTCCTACGCCGCTTCGCACCAGCGCCTCACAGACATAACCTCCCACACCGCCTACTCCGAACACCGCAACTCTTGAATTGTTAAGCTTATCTATTGCTTCACTGCCAAGCAGCAGTTCTGTTCTTGAAAACTGTGTTATCATACCTATTGTACCCCCATGAAACAGAATCAGGGTCAAAAAATATTTTGACCCTTAGTATTATTTATTATTAAGTTTTTTCCTATGTTCCTGTATCCTGCGGTTAATTCTGTCCGCCTCTCCCTTTTCAAGATACCACTTAATGAGGTAGGACAGTACTTCAAAAAAAGCCGTTGACACCATAATTGCCACATAGCCTGCTGTCGGTACAAGCTCACCGAACATAAAACGCACCGCAATGTACATCGCAAGCTCCAGAACAACAAGCTCCACACCTCTCTGAATCATAACCTGCTTAATACTCATATCTTCCTTAAGGTATATCGGAATACACGGCAGCATACAAATCAATGCCAGAATAAACGGCAGGAAAAAATAGGCAAAGCTGATGCTTGCATTTCTCACAAAAATAGTGCCGATTACAGCGATTGCCAGAGTATTCTCTGCGACAACGGTAATATAATCAAATATAAATTCTCTCATCGGATCAAAATCTTTCATCGTCGCCCTCCATGATACACTTTGCCACCTGCTTCGCATAGCTTCTTGATATCAGGACTTCCTCGCCATTCTCCATCTTCGCATACAGACGTCCGTTCAAAGCCGAGCGGACGGATACAATATGCTCAAGATTAATAAGCATGGATTTGGACGCTCTGGTTATATTCTCCTGTCTAAGAGTCTCTTCTATCTGATAAAGGCGTTTGCGAATCTCATACACCTGATTCTCAAGATAAGCAAATACCAGCTCTCCCACTGCCTCAAAATACAGGACATCCTCCACCCGTATGCTTACGGCTTCCCTGTCCTGCGTATATCCGGTTATTGTCTCACCCTTATGCAGACAATATTCCTTAATCTCGGCAAACTCTCTGGTAAACTCCACATATTGAAGAGTGATTCCTTCCTTTTCAATGTCATCAACAATCAGTTCCTTAACCTTCAATGTCATGTCTCCTTATCAGGCTGCCCTGGTACAGCAGCCATCAGTACTTAATCTCCGGCATAAGCTCATCGTTGATAACCGTGAGAACATTCTCCAATGTCTCCAGTTCTTCAGGGCTGAAACGCTCCTCAATCCTCTTCATTACCGTTTCCATATAGTTATAACTTATATTATAATAATTAAGATATTTCTCGGTAACCTCAAGATGATATTCCCTCTTGTCATCCTCAGACTGTACCTTTCTTAAATATCCCTTCTTCACAAGATTGTTAATCTTGTAGGCTGCATTGGGTGAGGAAATATTGGCTATGCCTGCAAACTCGGCAACCGTCGGCTTGTCAAGCGCATAGATTATTTCCATACAAAATGCCTCTACCGTAGTAAGAGTAGCTTCTCTGGACTGCAGCTTTTCAAAGACTTTTTGATAAAAATGCAATTTAAATTTGGTATACACGTTATTAAAAGCATCATACAGCAAGTCCCGTCACCTCCGGTTCATATGAAATTGTACTTGCAAGTATACCATGTTTTTTACTCGATTGCAAATGTTAACTCCGCACTCACAGCAAGCTGACCGCCCACATATGCCTCTGCTTTTCCAATGCCCACCGGACCCTTGGAGGCGATAATCTCACAGCTTAACTCTAAAACATCACCCGGAATAACCTGACGCTTGAATTTAGCGGACTTGATTCCGCCAAACAATGCTATTCTCCCCCTATTTTTTTCCTCAGACAGAAGCGCTACCGCCCCCGTCTGTGCCAGTGCTTCTATAATAAGCACACCCGGCATTACCTGCTTACCAGGGAAATGTCCTACAAACTGCTGTTCATTTGCAGAAACGCACTTTATACCCTTTGCGCTCTTTCCCGGCTCACATTCAATTATTCTGTCCACCAGAAGAAACGGATATCTGTGAGGGAGAATCTTCTGTATTTCATCTGAATTTAATTCCATAGTCTTACGCTTCCTTTCTCAAGACAATTGTAGCATTATGTCCGCCAAAGCCCAATGAATTGGACATTGCATATTTAACCTGCGTATGTCTTGCCTCGTTAGGCACAATATCAAGGTCACAATTTTCGTCCTTCTCCCTATAGTTGATGGTGGCAGGTACAATGTCATTATGCACGCTGAGGGTAGTGATAATTGCTTCAACTGCACCGCTTGCGCCTAACATATGTCCTGTCATGGACTTAGTAGAGCTTACCATCAGCTTATATGCATGCTCGCCGAAGGCCAGCTTAATGGCATTGGTCTCGCCCTTATCGTTCAGGGAAGTGCTGGTTCCGTGGGCATTAATATAATCTATCTGCTCCGGATTAATTCCTGCATCCTTCATAGCATTAGTCATGCAGGCTGCCGCCATGCTTCCGTCAGCCAAAGGTGCCGTCACATGGTTGGCATCACAGGTTGCCCCGTAACCCGCAACTTCACAATATATCTTAGCACCGCGCTTTACTGCATGCTCATACTCCTCAAGAACTAACACACCTGCTCCCTCTCCCATAACAAAACCGTTTCTTTCCTTGTCAAAAGGAATAGACGCTCTGGCAGGGTCGGTTGAAGTGCTCAGCGCTCTCATGGAAGTAAATCCGCCTATTCCAAAAGGTGTGATGCTCGCCTCAGCTCCGCCGCAGATTATGACATCCTGATAACCATCACGAATCTGTCTGAAAGCGTCTCCCACAGCATTGGTGCCTCCTGCGCAGGCTGTCACAACAGCAGTACACATACCATGAAGTCCAAACTTAATAGCAACATGTCCGGCTGCCATGTTGGATATTGACATCGGAATGAAGTGAGGTGATACTCTGTCATAGCCCTTTTCCTCACCACGGAGACATTCCTTCTGTATCGTCGTAAGACCGCCGATTCCGCTTGATATGATGACACCGCATCTCATGGTGTCCTCCTTGGCAAAATTAATCTCTGAGTCCTTAACAGCTTCTACGGCAGCACTCACTGCATAAATGGTGTAATCATCCATCTTTCTAAGCTCTGACTTGTCAATTACTGCCTCTGCATCAAAATTCTTGACCTCTGCTGCAAGTGTGACTGCCCTGCCTGTGGTATCGTAATGCGTAATCTTATCAATTCCGCAGCGTCCTTCCTTAACAGCCTCCCACATATCTTTTACATTATTTCCGATTGGCGTAACTGCACCAAGTCCTGTAACTACAACTCTTCTCATATAGCCATTCCTCCATCTACACATATAACCTGGCCTGTAATATATCCGGCTTCATCTCCGGCGAGAAATGCTACGGTATTAGCAATATCCTCCGGCTTTCCCATCTCCTTAAAAGGAATACCTTCTATAATCTTCTCCTTTGCACCTTCCTTGATTGCCGCCGTCATATCCGTCTCAATCATTCCCGGAGCCACGGCGTTAACCGTAATACGTCTGGATGCCAGTTCCCTTGCAAGAGACTTGGTCATTCCGATTACGGCTGCTTTGCTGGCTGCATAGTTGACCTGTCCGGCATTACCCATAACACCTACAACAGAACTCATATTTATGATTCGTCCGTACTTCTGACGGAGCATATATTTGGATACTCCTCTCATCATATAAAAGGAGCCCTTCAGGTTCACATTGAGCACCGCATCCAAATCCTCATCGCTTATTCTCGCCAGAAGATTATCTCTTGTAATTCCCGCATTATTTACGAGTACATCTATCCTGCCTCCGAAGAAATCAGCCGCAGTCTTAATAAGCATATCGCAGTCCTCCGGCTTGCTTATATCTGCACGAACTGCCATAACCTTGACTCCCTGCTCCTCACACAGCTTCTTAGTCTCTTCTGCCGCCTCACTGCCGGACTGGTAGTTAAACACAATATCCATTCCTGCTGCTGCCAGCCTCACACATATTGCCCTGCCGATTCCGCGGCTTCCTCCTGTTACCAGCGCATACCTCTTATCGCCCATGCTAATCCTCCTTGCATTATAATTGTCTATCGTACTTTCAAACAGTGTTCGTACTCCTGCATCAGTTCATCTATAAGCTGTGCAACAGACACGATTTTGTCAACTCTGTATGCATTGCTGCCTGTAAAGAACAGTCCGTTCTCCCAGTCGCGCTGCACCGCCGCAATAAGCGCCCTGCTAATACAGTACGGAATGCTGTCATTTTTCGGACATGCTGTCAGACATCCGCTGCATCTTAGTGCCGGAAAGGTTCCACCCTCATCCAGGCGCTTAAGAAGCGGGCTGTTGATGGCTCTTGCAGGCATTCCCACCGGACTTTTGATAATCCTTATGTCTTCTTCGGTTGCATTGACAATTGCCTGCTTGAACACCTCGTCCGCATCACATTCTTCAGTGGCTATGAATCTGGTGGCAATCTGGACGCCCTTGGCACCTGCCATACAGTAATGAGCCATGTCGCCGCCATCGAAGACTCCGCCTGCAACAAATACAGGAATATCCCCTGCAACCTCTAAGACCTCTTTTAAAATCTCATCGTTGCTTTTTGCCGTACCCTCAGGCAGCTCTTCCTTTGTAAAGCCCAAATGTCCTCCTGCCTTGCAGCCCTCTATTACAAACATGTCCGGCAGGACTCCGTAATGCTTCATATAATGTTTCATGAGAATCCTGGCTGCTCTTGCGCTTGATACAATCGGAACGCACAGTGTATCCGTATCCTTTGTAAACTCAGGAAGATTAAGAGGCAGTCCGGTTCCCTGTAGCCTGCATTGACTGAGCTTATTACTCCGCAGGCACCGCAGGCTGCAACAGCTCCTGCCAGTCCGGACAATGATACGCCGACTCCCATGCCGCCCTGTATAATCGGAACGTCAAGCTTTTTATTTTTTATAATCATGGATTATTCTCCCTGAGCCATGCCCTTAACAACAGCCTCATATCCCTCATACATATCCTTAAATATCTCTTCTATGGAGCGAATTGAATTAATCTGTCCTACAACCTGTCCTGCCATAAGGGAACCATTCTTCACATCCCCCTCAAATACGGCTCTTCTTAATGAACCAAGGGTGTACTTCTCAAGCTCCATCTTGTCTGCGCCTGCTTTTTCCTGCTTCACATACTCCCTTGCCATGGTATTCTTGATAATTCTTACAGGGGTACCACTGATACGGCCTGTTACAATTGTATCGTTGTCCTTTGCCTTGAGGACAGCTTCCTTGTATGCCTCATGAATAGGGCATTCCTTGCTTGCGAGGAGACAGGTTCCAAGCTGTACGCCTATTGCTCCGAGAGCAAATGCAGCAGCCAACTGTCTTCCGTCAGCTATACCTCCGGCAGCAATTACAGGTATATTAACCGCATCTGCCACCACCGGTACAAGCGCCATTGTGGTCATCTCTCCCACATGTCCACCGCTCTCCGTGCCTTCTGCAATAACTGCATCCGCACCGCATTTTTCCATCTTCACTGCCAGCATAGAGCTTGAAACAACAGGGATAACCATCATTCCGTGTTCCTTCCACATCGGCATATACTTTGCCGGACTGCCGGCGCCTGTGGTTACAATCTTAACATTCTCCTCTGCAATAAGCTGTGCCATATCAGAGGCTTCAGGGTTCATAAGCATAAGGTTTACACCAAAAGGCTTATCAGTGAGAGTTCTGCACTTCCTGATGTTCTCTCTTAACATTTCGGTGTTCATTCCGCCCGCTCCGATAAGTCCCAGACCGCCTGCGTTACTTACTGCGGCAGCAAACTCGCCTGTTGCAATGTTGGCCATGCCGCCCTGAATAAATGGATATTTGATTCCTAACATCTTATCTAATCTCATGAATGCATCTCCTAATCAAAGTTCAAATAATACGCTGCTCCATGTCAGTCCCGCACCGAACCCGACACATATTACCTTCATACCGCTCTTAAGCTTTCCGGCTTCCATCAGCTCGTCAATGGCAATCGGTATACTTGCCGCCGAGGTATTACCATATCTATCAATGTTGGCAAAGAACTTATGCTCATTTCCCACGAACTGCTTCTGCACATGCTGTATAATCCGGATATTTGCCTGATGACATACACAATAGTCAATGTCATCCATTGTCATTCCCGCTTCCTTAAGTGCCTCATCAACAGCCTGCTTAAGTACCGTTACCGCAAATCTGAATACATCATTGCCCTTCATGCTTAAAAACGAAGGCCCCTGACCTGCTCCCGGACAGGAAAGCACCTCATCATTACCTCTTGCCCAGCTCTTCTGATAATATATATTGTCGGATGCGCCGATTATCGCCGCTCCGGCTCCGTCACCGAACAGTACGCAGGTGCTTCTGTCCGTATAGTCAAGCAAGGATGACATTCTCTCACTGCCTACAAGCAGCACATATCTTTTGTTCATCGTTCCAAGCAGTGCTCTTCCCACCGCCAGGGCATGTAGAAATCCTGTACAGGCGGAGCTTATATCGAATGCGGTTATCTCCTCGTCAAGCCCCAGTTCCTTCTGCACCATGCACGCCACCGACGGAAATGCATATTCCGAGCTTGTGGTTGCCACTATGACCGCGCCAATCTCGCTTTTGTCTATATGTGCCTTGTCAATTGCCGCCTTTGCCGCTGATACGGCAAGAGAAATACAGGTCTCGTCCTCACATTTGTAGCGGGTCTTTATTCCTGTTCTGGTGGTAATCCATTCATCATTTGTATCTACTATTCTGCCAAGGTCATCGTTGGTCACCACCTGCTTTGGCAGCGCTCTTCCCGTGGATATAATCTGAATCCCTTTCACTTTATTCTTACCTTTTACTTTCTCATTTTCTATTGCAAAGACCGTCAAGCTTCCTGTACTTCTGATAGCGCAGATTAACAATCTCCTTAGGCTTAAGTTTCCCAAGTCTTAAAAGCTCCGCTTCCAGCATCCTGTCTATTGCGGAAAAGCATCTGTTTCCCTCCGGGATAATGCCATCTATCAATCCGTACTCCTTAAGCTCCGGTGCTGTTATCTTCATGATTTCACAGGCCTGCTCTGCCATCTTAGGGTCCTTGTACATTATTGAAGCAAAGCCCTCCGGCGAAAGTATGGAGTAGACTGCATTTTCAAGCATCCATACGCTGTCAGCCATAGCTATTGCCAATGCGCCGCCGCTGTTGCCCTCTCCCGTAATAACCGTCACCGTCGGCACCGAAAGTTTGCTCATACATGCAATGCTTCCTGCAATGGCATTGCTCTGCCCATTGCTCTCCGCCTCCATTCCCGGATACGCTCCCGGGGTATCGACAAAGGTTATGACCGGTCTGCCAAAACGCTCTGCCTGTTCCATAAGACGTATGGCCTTTCTGTACCCTTCGGGGGAAGTCATTCCGAAATTACACTGAATGTTCTCTTCGGTGTTCTTTCCCTTTCTATGTCCGATAACCGTCACCGGCTTTCCATGAAACATTGCAATACCGCCTACAACGCTCTTATCATCCTTGTAGAGCCTGTCACCATGAAGCTCGATAAAGTCATCAAACAGGGCATTGATATACTCCAATATATTAGGTCGTCCGGCTTTTCTCGCCGTAACTACCCTCTCGTATGGTGTAAGTACCTTTTTCTCACTCAACCTTAACACCCCCCTGTCCGTGCAGCTTAAGAATCGTGGAAAGTGTCTTCTTCATGTCCTTGCGGTGCACAATCATATCCAACATTCCGTGCTCTAACAGAAACTCCGCATGCTGGAAGCCCTCCGGCAGCTTCTGCCCTATGGTCTGCTCAATTACTCTCGGTCCCGCAAAGCAGATAAGTGCATCCGGTTCAGCAATTATAATATCACCGAGACTTGCATAGCTGGCGCTGACACCTCCTGTAGTTGGATTGGTAAGATAAGAGATAAATAATCCTCCCGCACTCTTATAACGCTCAATGGCAGCCGCAGTCTTTGCCATCTGCATAAGGGAGAACAATCCCTCCTGCATTCTCGCTCCGCCGCTGGCGCTGAAAATTATAAGCGGAAGCTTTCTTTTTGCTGCATGCTCTGCAAGTCTTGCTATTTTCTCTCCCACAACCGTACCCATACTTCCCATGAGGAAACGGGCATCAAGAACAGCCACCGCTGTCCTCATTCCGTCAATTTTACATACGCCTGTGACAACAGCATCAAGCTGACCTGTCTTCCTGCGGTTGATTTCCAGCTTCTTCTCATAATCCGGAAAATCTATGGGATTATTACTTCTTATGTCAGCGTACATTTCCTTGAAGCTCTTCTCGTCGCTTATCATCTCTATTCTGTCCATTGCTGTTACGGCAAGATGCCAGCCACAGCTTTGGCATACCCAATTATTCGCTTTCAACGCATCAAGGCTTAAGCTCTCCTGACACTTCGGACATACACTGTCTTTAGGTACAGGCGTATTCTTACGCATTTTTATAAGTGAATTCCAGTTTTTCCTACGGCGTGAAAAAATATCATCAATTGTCATGCTTCGTTAGTCCCTTCCTCAAGCCACTTGCGAATCGTTTCGTTATTCTCTTCCCAGAACCCCGTATTATAATTTCCTTTAATAAAGGCCGGGTGATATGTAAGCAGATGCATGAATTCAAGGTTGGTCTCCACGCCTTCAATGACAAGCTCCTCAAGTGCACGTCTTAGACGTCTTATTGCCTCAAGTCTTGTTCTTCCCTTCACAATAATCTTGCCGAGCATGGAATCATAGTAAGGACTTACTTCATATCCCGCGAACAGATGGCTCTCCACCCTGACGCCATAGCCTCCCGGAAAATGTACAAAAGAGACAATTCCCGGGGTCTTTGCATTAATTCTGCACTCAATAGCATGATTGGCTATGCTTATATCCTCCTGCTCATATCCGAGCTTCATTCCAACAGCAATCCTTATCTGCTCACGAATCAGGTCAACTCCTGTAATTGCCTCAGTGACGGGGTGCTCCACCTGAATTCTGGTATTCATCTCAATAAAGTAATAATGACCCTCGTCATCCATGACGAATTCCACGGTTCCTGCGCTGTAATATCCTGCTGCCTTTGCGGCCTTAACTGCCACCTTTCCCATCTCTTCACGAAGCTCATCATTCAAAAAGGAGGACGGTGCCTCCTCTAACAGCTTCTGGTTGTTCCTCTGTATGGAACAGTCCCTCTCTCCGAGATAGATTGTATTGCCCTTGGTGTCCGCCAATATCTGGACCTCTATGTGGTGAGGGTTGATTATCAGTTTCTCCATGTACATATCGTCATTGCCAAAGGCTGCCTTTGCCTCGGCCTTGGCTGTCTCAAATGCGCCCGCAAGCTCCTGCTCGTTAAATGCCTTTCTCATTCCCTTGCCGCCGCCTCCGGCAGAAGCCTTAAGAAGAACCGGATATCCAATCTCTGCAGCAATCTGCGCTGCTTCCTCGGCACTTCCTATGATTCCTTTAGAGCCAGGAACAACGGGAATGCCGTTTTCAATCATAAGCTTTCTCGCTGACTGCTTATCTCCCATCTTCGAAATAATCTCCGATGAAGGGCCTATAAAGCAGATATTGTTCTCCTCACACTTTCTGGCAAAATCAGCATTTTCCGAAAGAAATCCATAGCCGGGATGTATGGCATCACAATGCATCAGCAGGGCAGTCTCAATAATGGCGTCCTGGTTAAGGTAACTGTCCTTTGCCTTTGCCGGGCCGATACACACAGCATAATTTGCTGTCATAACCGGAAGTGATTTTGCATCCGCCGTGGAGTACACCACAACCGTCTCGATGTCCATCTCACGGCAGCATCTGATTATTCTTACTGCAATCTCACCGCGGTTGGCAATCAAAATTCTTTTAAACATTTATGACAGCCTCCTTATTTCAGGGTTATCAGAATCTGGTTATACTCAACCATCTTTCCGTCTTCCGCCGGTATACTGTCAACAATACCGTCCTGTGGCGCCGTAACTTCATTCATAAGTTTCATGGCCTCTATGATGCCCACCACATCGCCCTTATGTACCTTCTGACCTTCCTTGACAAAAGGCTCCTCATTCGGTCCTGCTGCCCGATAGAAAGTTCCTACCAGCGGTGCCCTGACTGCAATAGTCTCCTCAGAAGCTTCCGTCACTGTAGCTGCCGGTGCTGCAACATTCTGAATCTCCTTAGCTGCTGCCTCCATGGAAGCAGGACGGACAGGGACGCTTGTTGCCACGGTTCCACCGTTATACTCTCCCTTTTCAAGACAAAGGTGAGCGCCATTCATGTCCAGCTCCATCTTCCTGCATGAAGAGCTTTCAAATCTGTCAAACAGCTCATAAATATCCTTTAATTCCATACGCAAACCTCATTACGCCCAAAAGCTTTAAGCAACATGGCTGTCAATATACTCAACAATGCTCTTAACGGATGTAAGACCTGTAGCAGCCTCTTCCTCTATTGTAATGCCATAAGCTTCCTCAAGAGCCATAACAAGCTCCATGGAGTCAAGTGAATCCACACCTAAATCTTCCTTTAAGTCAGCATCCATTGTAATCTGTGCCTCATCGCAGTTAATTGTCTCAATAATAATTTCCTTTACCTTATCAAATGTCATGATTGTTCTCCTTTAAAATATTTTAGTTAAATATATTTAGTTAAATATCCTGCTACAGTATAACAGAGAATTTGTAAATGTCAACAAATTTTTATTAAAAATAAGGAGCCTCCTTTCGGAAGCTCCTTGGTATCATTTTTACATATAATCCCTAAGCACACCGTGGTCTCTCAAAAGCTTTTCAATCACCGTGCCCTTTATCTTCTTTATTATAGGCTTCTTGATTGCGTTAAGCGGTCCGGGAAGCTCGATTTCCAATGGTGACTTGCCGTCCATAAGCTTTACGGAGCTGTCGAGAAGTTCGCGCACATCATATACGCTGCCCCATACCTCCGGAACGCCTCTGTCAACTCCCAACAGACCGTATACAGCCTCCATTGCCGTTCTGACGGAGTACTCCGTGGTGAATATGGTGTCTCTCGGAGTCTCTGCAAACTGTCCGAGGAATGCGAAGTTCACACAACCATCAGGGATGACATCAGGACGGTCTCCTTTGCGTCTTGGCATAAAGAATGCAGTGATATACGGCATCATGGTAGGTACACATATCGTGTGTTCCTTGGCAAGCTCATCAATTCTGTCCACAGGTATTCCGATATGGTAGAGCCACTCAGCGGCAATCTCCTCTCCTGTGCATTCTTTCATAGGCTTCTTGATGTAATCGCCCGGCATGTCTGTAAACAGGCTGTATATCCATACACATACCTCATCCTTCTTCTGCTCCTTGAACTGACCTTGCCTGTTGATTGTCCAGCTAAGAAGCCACTTGGAATCCTTGCAGCTTACAATACCACCTGTAACAACATTGCCGGTTCTCGGATCTCTCTTACATATCTTCTCGATGGCAGAAATAATTGTCTCATCGGAGGTTGTAAGGGTTGCAGACTCCCAGTTAGTCTTGGTAATATCCGAGCAGAACTTCTCAGGATGTCCGAA
>CAMAKT010000081.1 GCA_945836135.1 uncultured Clostridia bacterium
TATAGAAAGGAAAACTAAATATGAACTATCAGGAATTTTTAGACGCTTGTGTGGATAGTGTCAAAAAAATTGTGGGAAAGGAGGCAGAGGTAGTTATCCACCGTGTAACAAAAAATAACGGAATAGTATTAGACGGACTTGTTATCATGGAGCACAGCAGACATTTTGCGCCTACGATATACCTTAACGATTATTATGCAAAGTATCTTGCCGGCTGCGGCATTGATGACATTGCCGCCAGAATATACCGGTTGTATCTGTCCAGCTGTAATAATCTTACGCTGCCGGATGATTTTTTTCTGGATTTTGAAAAACTTAAGGACCAGATAGCATTCAGGCTTATAAGCTATGAGAGAAACAGGGAATTGCTTAAGAAGATTCCGCATCGTAGATGGAAGGACCTGGCTATTATCTATTTTGTTGTGTGTGACAATATTGACAGAGAAAGAGCGGTTGTGACCATATATAACAATCATCTTAAGCTGTGGGATGTTACGGAGAAAATTCTCTATGAGCTTGCAATGAAGAATACGCCAAGGTTGTATAAGGCAGTGCTGCGCCCTATGAATCAGGTTGTTTCTGAAATGATTTTGAAGGAGAGCAATGAGGACAGCATTGAGGAACTGCTTGAGCACGTCAATAAGATGAATGAGGAGTTCCCGATGTATGTTCTGTCTAATGAGATGAAGACGCAGGGAGCTGCATGTATGCTGTATGATGGACTTCTTGCAAAGTTTACAAATCATATAGAAGCAGATGTATACATAATACCAAGCAGTATCCACGAAGTAATTCTGATACCAATCGACGGTGAGGTGACCAAGGAAGGCCTTGCCGATATGGTGAAGAGTGTGAATCAGACTGAATTGTCGGTGGAAGAAATTCTTTCCGATGAAGTGTACGTATTTACAAGGAAAAACGGATTTGAGTAATCTATAAGTAAAAAAACCGTCAAAGACGGCTTCTGCAATAGTGTGTAATAATGCACCTGGAGGGAATCGAACCCACGACAACCCGGCTCCGGAAACCGGTGCTCTATCCACTGAGCTACAAGTGCATACATAACAACACTAACTGTTATTGTATATCATCCCTGTGTTTTTTGCAAGAACAAATCAATATTGATTTTTTTATGAAAAATTGTTAATATTATACAATAATAGATAACGTGAAAATAGTATGGAGGCAAGTGTGTATAGAAAACTGCTGATTATATTTTTATTATGTCTTCTCGGATTTATCAGCGGATGTTCTAAGACTGGAACAGCCGTCGGTGAGGATTCAGAGGATGTCATTGTCTTTATGAATACGACAACGCAGGCGACGACAAGTGCAGCAGGTACTGAAACCGAGTCTGCCTACAAGCTTCAGAATGACAATGATGCTGTTACATATGCTGTCGCTTGTTCCTTTACAGAGGATTTGAACTATGATGTGAAGAACTTCATAAGGCAGTATTATGATTATCTTGCTGTCGGTGATTACGATTTGGCAGCATATATGACAAATGACAGTTCTAGACTTGACAGGGATGTGTTCATGAAGAGAAGTGAATATATAGATTCCATCAAATCTCTGACCTGCTATATGATGGAGGGCATGATTGACGGAACATATATAGTTGTTGCAAGATGCGGTGTGCAGACAAGCCTTGGAGCACATGTGGTGTCCTTTCTGGAAGCCTTTTATGTATGCACGAATGAAAGTGGAACATTCTATATCTGCGGAAATGGTGTGGGCGATGAGGTTATGAGCTATAATTCCATCATGCTGTCCGACCAGATGATACTTGATGTTATGGCTGATGTTGCAGATGACAATTCAGAGGCGGTTAAGGCACAGGAGAATCTTTCCGAAGCGGCGGGAATTGTCTATTCGGATGAGATTTTCCGGTATCTGTATGAACAGCCGGCAGCGCAGCAGTAGGATATTGGCGGAGAAGATTATGATAAACCACGGCGCGGGACAGCACATCCTGCGCCATATTTTGTGAGGCTAAAATGAGACTGAATAAATATATAAGCGATGCCGGGTGCTGTTCAAGACGTGAGGCAGACCGCCTTATAGAGGCAGGAAAAATAAAGGTGAACGGTCAGACTGCACAGATGGGAATGCAGGTTAAACAGGATGATATAGTGGAGATAGACGGCAGAAGGATTAAGCCCTACAAGGGCGGACGAAAGGTAATATATGCTTTCTATAAGCCGGAGGGAATCATTACCACCATGGCTGATGAGCCGGACAGTCTTGCACAATATCTTAGGGGCAAGGGAATTGACGCCCGGGTGTATCCGGTGGGAAGGCTCGATAAGGAGTCCTGCGGTCTTTTACTCCTCACCAATGACGGTGATTTAATGAACAGCATACTTAAGACCTCCAATAACCATCAGAAGGAATATGTTGTGAAAGTCAATAAAGATATTACGGATGAGTTTATTAAGGGGATGGCAGCCGGTGTAGAGATAACGGATGGGAATACCGGAAAGAAGGTTGTTACAAGACGCTGTACGGTAAAAAGAAACGGAAAACGGACTTTCACTATAGTGCTGAGACAGGGACTTAACAGACAGATAAGGCGGATGTGCGGTGCCTTCGGATATGAAGTTACTTCACTTAAGCGTATAAGAATAATGAATGTGAATCTAAACGGACTGAAAGAGGGAGAAATAAGACCTCTTACATTCGAGGAAGAAAAAAGACTTCGCGAATTGTGCGGATTTGGAGGGAAAGAAAATGGACAAGGCAGCCAGAATTAAGGAGCTTGTATTACAGCTTAACGAAGCCGGAAAGGCATATTATTCCGGTGATAAGGAACTGATGAGCAATTATGAGTATGATGCACTCTATGATGAGCTGGTTGAATTAGAGAAGGAGACGGGACTGATTATGTCCGACAGTCCTACCAGAAATGTGGGTTATGAGACTGTGAGCGAACTGCCGAAGGAGGAACATGAGACTCCGATGCTCAGCCTTGACAAGACCAAGTCGGTGGATGCTCTTGCAGCCTTTGCCGGGGCGCATAAATGCCTTCTTTCATGGAAGCTTGACGGCCTGACAATAGTACTTACTTATGAGAAGGGAGAACTTGTAAAAGCAGTCACCAGGGGCAACGGTTATGTGGGGGAGGTTATTACAGCCAATGCCAGGGTATTTAAGAATCTTCCGGCGAGGATTGCATATCAGGGACGCATGGTTCTCAGGGGCGAGGCAATAATAACCTATTCCGATTTTGAGAAGATTAATTCTGAAATCGAAGATGAGCAGGAAAAATACAAGAATCCGAGAAACCTTTGCAGTGGTTCGGTACGTCAGCTAAACAGCGAGATTACGGCAAAGAGAAATGTTAGACTTAAGGTGTTTGCCATGATTTCGGCAGAGGGTGTGGATTTTAATAATTCAAGGGAAGCACAGTTTAACTGGCTTAAGAGTCAGGGCTTTGACACGGTTGACTTCCGGGTGGTTGATGAAACCAATATGCATGAAGCCGTGGAGAGCTTTGCGAAGGAAGTAGGGGAAAATGATTTCCCTTCCGACGGTCTGGTGCTGACATACGATGATATCGCCTATGGCGAGAGCCTTGGAAGAACAGCCAAGTTTCCGAGACATTCCATTGCATTTAAGTGGAAGGATGAGATTGTGGATACGACCCTTACGGATATTGAATGGAGTGCCTCAAGAACCGGACTTATCAATCCGGTGGCGGTATTTGAGCCTGTTGAGATAGAGGGAACTACAGTGTCCCGGGCAAGCGTTCACAATGTAAGCATTGTGAAATCGCTGGGACTGGGAATAGGCGATACCGTTTCGGTATATAAGGCGAACATGATTATTCCGCAGATTGCTGCGGTTAAGAAAAATCAGGACAGCTTTGTTGAGATTCCAAAGTTTTGTCCGGTCTGCGGTCAGAAGACACAGATACGATGCCAGAATGATGTGGAGAGCCTTTACTGCACCAATCCGGACTGTCAGGCCAAACAGGTCAAGAGTTTTGAGTTGCTTGTATCAAGGGATGCCCTGAATATAGACGGTATGTCGGAGGCAACCTTGGAAAAATTTATTGACAACGGGCTTATAAAGACCTATGCTGACATATATCATTTAGACCGCTATAAGGAGCGCATCTGTCAGATGGAAGGCTTTGGGGAGAAGTCCTATGATAATATGATGGACTCCATTGAGAAGTCAAGGAACGTAGTTATAAGTAAGTTTATTTACAGCCTCGGAATTCCGGGTGTTGGACTTGCCAATGCAAAGTTAATATGCAGATATTTTGACAGTAATCTTGAGTCAATCATGACTGCGGATGCTGACAGCCTTGTTGAGATTGAGGGAATAGGCGGGGTGATTGCAGGAGCAATCGTTGCTTATTTTGCCGATGAAAATAAGAGAAAGCTGGCTCTTGACCTCGCAGCAGAGCTGACACTCATTCCGGAGGTCAAGGCGGACACTACATCAGATATTGCGGGTAAGACGTTCGTTATCACCGGCTCCGTTCTTCACTTTGTCAACAGAAATGAGGTAAAGGAGCTTATCGAGAGTCTGGGCGGCAAGGTGGCTGGAAGCGTAAGCGCCAAGACGGATTATCTGATTAACAATGATACTACCAGCGGCTCGTCTAAAAATAAAAAAGCCAAGGAGCTTAATATACCGATTATATCCGAAGAGGATTTTATAAAAATGACAGGAAAGAGGATGGACTAATGCCAATCAGAATACAGAATGACCTTCCCGCGAGGGCAATATTAGAGGATGAGAATATATTTGTGATGGACGAGAACAGAGCTCTGGCTCAGGATATAAGACCCCTTGAGGTACTTATCCTTAATCTGATGCCTATTAAGCAGGACACGGAGCTGCAGCTCCTACGGGCGCTTTCCAACACACCGCTCCAGATTAATATCACATTTCTGCAGCTTGAGTCCCATGTATCCAAGAATACCTCTGCTTCACATCTCAATCAGTTCTACCTTACCTTCGGTGAGGTTGAGAAGAAGAAGTTTGACGGTCTGATTATTACCGGAGCACCGGTGGAGCAGATGGAGTACGAGGAGGTAACCTATTGGGATGAACTGACGAAGATTATGGACTGGTCGGATACTCATGTGACCTCTACGCTTCACATATGCTGGGGTGCCCAGGCGGGACTCTATCATCACTATGGAATACACAAGGAACTTCTGCCGAAGAAGGCCTTCGGAATATTCGAACACAAGGTATTAGACCGCAAGGTGCCGTTAGTCAGAGGTTTCGACGATTACTTCTATGCACCTCATTCAAGGCATACCACAGTCTCAAAGGAAGATATCCTCGCCAATCCGAAGCTTAAGATATTAGCCGAATCCGAGGAGGTTGGTGTATTCAT
This sequence comes from uncultured Clostridia bacterium, assembly GCA_945836135.1. Taxonomy (GTDB): domain Bacteria; phylum Bacillota; class Clostridia; order Lachnospirales; family Lachnospiraceae; genus CAG-882. Next base: position 5,363 of record CAMAKT010000081.1, read on the forward strand.
CGTTCTTGCAGAGGGTGGCAAGAGAATATTTGTCATGGGGCATCCTGAGTATGACCGAGTTACACTGGATAATGAGTACAAGCGTGACCTCGGCAAGGGACTCCCGATTGATATGCCATATAACTACTATACGGACGGGGATGCTAACTCAAGACCGAGACTTACTTGGAGAGCTCATGCAAATAACCTCTATACGAATTGGTTGAATTATTATGTATATCAGATAACGCCGTATGTGCTGTAAAAATAATGGAGGGTAATATGAAACTGGTAACGTATTTGGACAATAAAAAAGAACGTGTGGGTGTTCTTAATTCAGATGAGACATGGGTGTATCCTATGAGAGCTTTGGGAATGCCATATGAGAGCATGCAGGATGTTATTGAAAAAATGACCAGAGCAGAGAAGGAACTTGCTTCATTGTACAGCCGTAGGGAGCCGGAGGAGATTCATGGTGCGGTTCCAATGGGACAGGCTGTGCTTGCTGCACCGATTCCAAGACCTAAGCAGGACATTATCTGCCTCGGAATTAATTATATGGAGCATGCATATGAGTCGGCACGATACAAGGAGGAGGCATTTGGCGGGGACAGGCCTTTCGCAGTGTACTTTTCCAAGAGAGTGAATGAGGCGGTACCGACAGGAGGCTATATAGAAGCCCACACAGACCTGGTGGACAGCCTTGACTATGAGTGTGAGCTGGCCGTGATTATTTCCAAGGATGCAAAGAATGTGCCGGAGCAGGAGGTATTTGAATACATATTTGGATATACCATTATCAATGATGTCAGTGCCCGAAATGTCCAGACAAGGCATAAGCAATGGTACTTCGGAAAGAGCTTAGACGGCTTTACACCTATGGGACCATGTATTGTGACGGCTGACAGCATAGCATTTCCTCCTAAGCTTAAGATTCAGTCGAAGGTCAATGACGAGCTTAGGCAGGACAGCAATACGGAACTTCTTATTTTTGATGTGGCTCATGTAATCAGCGAGCTGTCACAGGGCATGACATTGAAGGCAGGCACGATTATTTCCATGGGCACTCCTGCAGGTGTGGGAATGGGCTTTGTTCCGCCACGCTTTCTTAAGCCGGGGGACAAGGTGGAGTGTATCGTGGAAGGTATAGGAAGTCTGGTTAATACAGTGAGATAGTAACTTTTTTCTATTGTACAGCTTTCTTACAGCAACTTTTCTTCACATTTACCTTTCTTCCCACAGCTTGAAGGATGCAATACATGCAGCAATGTATGATGCACCTCCTGCGATAAGACAGACAAGCTCCGGCACGCTTCCCATACGGCAGAGTGCGGTGTACACAGGTATTGTGGCAAAAAAACATATTATTGAACGGACAACCGGTGCAATTACCAGCGATTTGAGCGAGTAAGTGCAGCCGGTTATTTTTTTCAGCTTGTGCATCATAAAAAAACATACGAACATATGGCTTGCAACGGAACCATAGCAGTAACCGCTTATTCCTGCCTGGGGAATTACAAACACAACAAGAGCGAGCCTTATAAGCTGGGCCAGCAGGTTGGAAAAAAATACGGTTCCTGATTTGCCGATGGCGTTAAGGGCGCTGGACAGCGGCGTGGACAGAAAAACCACAGGGCATACAAGGCACATGAGTTTTACCTGGGAAGTCACCTGGGCATTGTCAAAAATTATTCCGCCGAAACGTGAGCCATAGAAGAAAAAGCCCGGAATACACATGATTCCGAGATTACATGCAACACGCATTGCCAGGGACATGCTTTTGTTAAGTCTTGACAGGTTACCCATCTGCCAGGACTTGGATATGTCGGGAAGAAGTGCCTGGGACATGGAATTTGTAAGGGTGGCGGGAAAGAGCACCAGTGGCATTGTCATACCTGCGAGCACACCATATACTGCCAGGGCAGACTCCTCTGTCATTCCGTGCATAACCAGCATCATAGGCAGAAGCACAGCCTCAAAACTCTGCATAAGATGGAGGCACACACGATTGGCTGTGATGGGGAGCGCAAGCCTGTAGTTGACAGCAAGCTGCAGTATTCCCTCGCTTATGTAATAGAGGGGCGTCCGTATAAGTCCGGTCTGCTCTGTCTTGTACTTATCCTTAAGAAAAATAACTGCAAGAAAGCAGAAAAGCGCGGAGCCGATTTCACCCGCCAGAATACCATAGAGAGCTGTGGAGGCATCGGGTTCACCGCCATTTTGCACCGCTATTCCCGAAAAGGTGAACACACATACAATTCTCACAATCTGCTCGATAATCTGTGCAGCGGCGGGAAGCCCCGGAAGTTCCAGCCCGACAAAATAACTTGCAATAACGGAATGCATGCAGGCAAAAGGAAGTGAATATGCGGAAATGATTAACAGGCTGCTGCATAAATCATTGCTTAAAAATACCTTTGATATAAAGCCGGCATTTTTACCGATAAACAGAGCTATAACCGCAGAGCATAGCACACAGCACAGAAGAGTGGCAAGAAAATTGATATAGCCCTTATCCTTTTTCTGTTGTGCCCGGTAAGCTGCGGCATATTTTGACACCGCAGTGCCAAGTCCGCCCACAGCGGCAGCCTGCCCAAGCACACAGACGGGCATGACCATCTGATACAGACCAATCTGGTAAGCAGGCATAATGCGTGAAATATATATGCGGAATACAAAGCCCATGATGCGGCATAATATGCCTGACACGGCAAAAATAATGGTTCCTTTGATAATTGTTCTGGCTGACATAGCTGCTCCCAAGAAGCGTTTGGTAAATTGTATTCACAATGACTTCGGATGATGATAGGGAAATAATATTTCGTTCTGTAACTGTGGTTAACTGAAATGTATTGAAAGCATTGATTATAAGACTACAATAATGTAATATAATAAAAGGATGTAGTCAGGCTTGTAACTGCTACATAATTTTTTCGGAGGATGCAATATGGCTAAGACAGTTGTTGTGGGTATGTCGGGGGGCGTGGACTCCTCGGTGGCAGCCTACCTTTTGAAGGAACAGGGATATGATGTTATAGGAGTGACCATGCAGATATGGCAGGATGACAGGGAGTCGGAGACGGATTCCTGCTGCGGAATATCGGCGGTGGGGGATGCGAAGCGTGTGGCTGCAAAGATTGGAATACCTCATTATGTCATGAATTTCAGAGAGGAATTTAGAGAAAAGGTTATTGACTACTTTAATAGAGAATATCTTGCCGGAAGGACACCGAATCCATGTAATGCCTGCAACAGATATATTAAGTGGGAGGCATTATTAAACAGAGCCCGCCAAATAGGTGCTGACTACGTTGCAACAGGGCACTATGCAAGAATATTGCAGCTTGATAACGGAAGATATGCGGTGGCAGCATCGGTGACGGATGCCAAGGACCAGTCCTATGCGCTGTATAATTTGACACAGGAACAGCTTTCCCACACCCTCATGCCCTGCGGTGCTTACACGAAGCCGCAGATAAGGCAGATTGCTTCGGATATAGGGTTGCTTGTGGCGGATAAGCCGGACAGTCAGGAGATATGCTTTATCCCGGATGATGACCATGCGGCTTACATTGAGAAGGCTACCGGAATTAAGGTGCCGGAGGGTAATTTTGTCGATAAGTATGGCAATGTGCTGGGAAGGCACAAGGGCATTACACATTACACCATAGGACAGCGCCGTGGTCTTGGACTTGCCATGGGACATCATGTCTTTGTATCCGAAATCAGACCTGAGACGAATGAGGTTGTGGTAGGGGAGAATGAGGACATTTTCTCAACATCACTTATTGCGGAGGATGTCAACTTAATGGGGGCGGAGCACCTTGACGGAATCCACTGTATCGGCAAAATTCGTTATGCTCACAAGGGCGCACCATGCCATGTGACGGAGCTTTCTGAAGGCAGAATCAGGGTCGATTTTGAGACACCGCAGCGTGCCATCACACCGGGACAGGCAGTGGTGCTGTACGGGGACGGATATGTACTGGGAGGAGGAACTATAAGTGAGAATAAACGCTAGAAATATTAAAAGATTAATGTCAGTGACTATGGCTGCAATTTTATGTATTACGGGGCTTGCCGGCTGTAATAAGACTGAACAGGGAACAGAGCAGACCCAAGCGGATATGGAATCAGAGGCACGCGCAGAATGGCTTACAGCAGATATTGAGAATATTGACAAGAAGTGCGTGAAGCTGGAGGGTGATACTCTTTACTGGGCTGAGTGGAATTATAATTTTGATGAAAAGAAGACGGAGAATAACAAGGTGTGCCTGATGAGGGCGGGCAGTTCCAAGAAAAAGATATTTGCGAAGGAAGATATTTCAATCAAGGACTTTTTCCTAAATTCCGATGGCAGCAGGATATGTTACCTGTATACGGAGGATGAGAAGCTTGTTATGCAGACTGATAAGCTTAAGGACGGCGAAGCAGAGACAATTTCCACATGCGTTATTGAGGATGCCGTAGCGTTAGATGCACTACTTACCAACGCAATCAGTGACGGAGCCATAGATGATGATGGAAATCTGTGGGTAAGTAATTATGACAACCAGCTTATTAAAATAGAGACACCGGAAGAAGGCAGTGTTGTAGCTACTGTGAATACGCAGTCTGCCGGAAATGAACTGTTGCTTTTAAATGGGGCAGTGTATGTATATAATGTTGAGAATAATGTGTTAACTTTGTATAACTGTGGGGACATGAGTGTGGCAGCGGAGTATGATTTTGTCGGTGAAGGGCTCATAAAGCAGGATGTTATCACGGTTAACGGCGGCTCGGCGATAAGGCCTGAACAGGTGGAAGTGAAGGTGGCAGGCAGTCAGGGAAATGCAATCTATGTGGTCTATGGCAATAATGTCATCATTTATAACTATGACGGTAATACAATCAACGAGAGCGGCAGGGTATCTTTTGAAAAGTCGGGAATTAATGGGAATAACATTGAGCAGGTGGGTTGGAATGATAATTCGTATTATCTGTATGCCGTTGATGGTGGTCTGAGCGGGGAGGATAATTTCATAGCTTTATCCAATGACGGCGGGGAGATGAAGATACGAATCGAACTGGCATGTCTGTCTACCAAGTATGATGACACTCTTAAGGAGCTTATAAGTGAATATAACAAGTACAGTAAGGATTACTATATCGAGGTAAGACAATATGATCTCAGAACCAGTTATGATGATTTCTATCTTGATATTATCAGGGGGCAGGGAGCTGACTGCTTTCTGCTGAATGAAATGCAGATTGACATGCTTGCGGAAAAGGGAGTGCTTGAGGAATTATCGGATTATTATGCTGCCAGCGAGACGGTTTCATTAGATATGCTGGAGGATTCGGTTGCCGGTGCATGTGAACTTAACGGTGGTCAGTATGTTGTAATGTCGAAATTCTATATTATGGGATTTTTTATTAATAAGGAGTTCTCATCTTATCTGGAAAACGGAGTGTTACAGACATCAGCCATGTATGAAATCATGAAGGAACATCCGGCGATGACGTTTTCGGGGCATAATCTTTCAGGTTCCAATTTGTTTTACAATGCTCTCCTCCCGGAATTTGCGCGGTATATAGACTGGGACAATATGACCTGCCATTATGATGACGGGAAATTTGCTGAGGTTATCAAAGAAGTGGAAGAGCTTCAAAATAACAGACAGTATGATGACCTGTATAATGAGTACATATTAAACGGAAATCCTTACGAAAACATTGCGGAAATACTGTATAACAAAGTTAGCCTGCTGGGTTCTTTTACCGGATTTTCAGTTAAACAATATACCGCGATGAAGGACACCATTCTTGATGTATGTGACATTACCGGATATCCGGGTAATTTTGAAGAACCATACTATATAATGAGAGCCAG
>CAMAKT010000082.1 GCA_945836135.1 uncultured Clostridia bacterium
ACTGCTCTAACAGAATAAGATTCTTGGTGGATTTCTGAAGCATCTCCTTCTTGGATGGCTCCAATCCTCCTTCAATCTCCATCTTTTTTCTGAGAGCAGTAATAACCTGTGTGAGCTTTTCTTTATCCTCTGTGGCCTTCTTAATGGAAGCTGCCAATGTCTTAACCTTCTTGCGGAGAATAGGGTCAACTCCCACATATACATTGGTGTCCGTCCCCATCTCATTACCGATTACTTTGGCTGTTACGCACTTGCTCGACCTGGCTGTACCACCTACTAAAAGCCCGTTCTTGCCGGATACATTGATAATATCACTGGCAAATGTACTGCTATGAAGCATAGTGTCTGTCTCTATGCTTCCACCGCATACAACAGTGGCATTTTCAATAAATTTAGTTACCAGATTACCTCCCGAACGGATTTCTGCCTTGTTCATTCCCTGAATGCCGCAGTTGATTGTCAGAGTACCGCCGGCTTCAACATAGGCGCCCTCAACGACCCCCATAATGGTAATATCTCCCGTTGCCTTAAGAGAAAATCCGGCACGAACATTTCCACGGACAATGACGTTACCGTCATAATCAATATCTCCCGTTGTATTGTCAACATCAACAGGCACCTCGTATGTATTCGACACAAAGACCTTGTCATTTTCTAATGTAGCATGACCGTTGACGTCTGATATCAGCCATAAACCATCCTCTGATATATGCACATTCTTGCTGTACTTGAAATTCTTCTTGCTTACACGGGCAGGCATAATCTCATCACCCATGATATTGTGTCCCGGAGTTCCCTTATTTTCAGGAATAAGTCTGGCTACCGGCTCACCTGCAGTTACCCTGCTGATTAAATCAAGCTCATGATAGTCAACTGTCCCATCGTCATTTATTCTTGGACTTCCGATATGCTGCGTATTGAACAAATATTCTATCTTTGCATCCGTTCCCTGAACAGGCTCTTCGCCCTTGGCAACAACAAAAGGAGTATTGTATATCCTATTGTTTACAACCTCTTCAATAGCTGCTTTATCTATTCCGAACTTAACGCTCTTAGCCTGCAGGTCTCCTTCTACTTCCTGTACTGTCATATACCCTCCACTGCCTACAGGTGGATACATAGTTGCAGTCATGAGCATCTTATTCTCATCAATATTGTAAATACAAACAGAATTACAATAGTTCATTGCAATGTTGCTTATCTTATGTTCTTTGTTATCTCCAGCCTTTACTGCAGCTGCTATATCAAGTGAATCAAAATCACTAAATTTTCTGTCTTCCAAAAAAGCTATTATATTCTCCGCACTTGCAGCTTCTCCTCCTGCCTCCGAAGGTATTATCGTAACATAAGTTCCATCATCCTTGATGGTTATATTGAAATATCCGTTTCTTACCATGTCTCCACCCTCTCCTTATTCATCATCAGTCTGACAGTATTCCCATATATGGTCCCATATATTTTTTCATCTTCTGGATTGCTTTAGTGTGGAGTTGGGAGACTCTGGATTCCGATACTTCCAACACTCTGCTTATTTCTTTTAACGATAAATCCTCATAATAATAGAAAAGGACTACACTTTTCTCCTTTTCCGTAAGCTCTCCAAGTGCCTTTTCGATTACCTTCGCAAGTTCCTGTTTTTCGACAACCTTCTCCGGTTGCTCAAAATGGTTATTATGCGTGGCATCCATTTTAATTTCGCTGCCCTGTTCAACAAAATCCTCCAGGGAGACAACATTGGTTATCTTTGTCTGTCCGTTCCAGTTGTCGAGTTCGTCGACTGTTATGTCAAGCTCCTCTGCTATTTCTTCGTCGGTAGCAGAACGCCCCATCTCTGTTTCTATCTTGGTGATTGCGGCATCAATCTTTCTCTGTTTCTGCCTTACACTTCTTGGAATCCAGTCCATCTTACGAATCTGGTCCAATATGGCACCACGAATTCTCAGGCTTGCATAGGTCTCAAATTTTACATTTTTATTGTAGTCAAACTTGTCAATGGCATCAATCAGCCCGAAAATACCATAGCTGACCAAATCCTCATATTCCACGTTATACCCCAGATACATACTGAGCCTGCCGGCAACAAGCTTCACAAGCGGGGCATATTCAATTATTATCTTCTCCCTCAACTCAGCAGTCTTTGTCTTTGTATACTGCTCCCAAAGCTTTGCCTTGCCATTATCATCCATTATGCAGCCCTCTTTCAATGAACAGACATCTGCTCATTATTCATTTTCTTCTTTCTCTTCTCCAGCCTCCTGAGCTTCCTCGTCAGTATCATCACTATCCTTCTCAACCATAAAATGATTAAGCAGAGAGCGGATAATAAGACCGGCAAAATAGAATACAACCGAAGCAGCCAGAATGAGAATCAACGCCTTTGTCAGCTCATATTTGTATAGGAATGTAACAATACATGCAATAAAAGCGGCAATAAGCGTCATAAGGGCAGGCAGATTCTTAAAAATCATATCCTTCTTAATTCCTTTCCTACTGCTTTTATAAGTAATGTACCATCTTCTGAATAGAATTCAATTGTACGACCATAATTAAGACCTGTGTCCTCAGCTAAAAGACGTATTCCAAGCTTCTTAAGATTAATCTTGGCTGCCTCTGCATTCTTCTCACCGACCTTCATGGTTGCACTTGCTGCTGCACCTGCTGATACAGCGAACATCTGCGCACCACCTGCAATCTTGGCAACCATTCTGCTTCTTAGTGCACCCATCTTTTCCATCCTCGCAACCGTCTCAGCAATGCCCGTATCGCCAAACTTGGCAATATTCTGATTATTGCGTATAAGCGTGCTGTCAGGAAGCATATAATGACACATTCCTATTATTTTGGTCACCGGGTCATAAATGCATGCTCCGATGCATGAACCCAGTCCTAATGTAGTTAAATTATCCGGGTAACGGCAGACGTTAAGGTCTGCCATTCCCACTTTAATCATATTTCCCATAATCTTGTCCTAATGTAGAATTACATACCAAGAGACGATAATATAACATCATACGACTCAAGCTCAGGTACCATAAGAAAATATCCGTTAATAAAGTCAAGTTCTCCAAACTGTGTCTCAATAAGCAATACCTTATCTCCGACCTTACCGAATTCAATAGCCGGAACACTTAAAATAGCCCCTGCCATATCTACAGCAATGTATGGAACCGATGTTACAATCTTAAGGTTTGTAAGATTGGACATCGCAGACAGATATGCACCAATAATAATATTGCCTATTTCACTCAGAGCAGACTGCTCAATTTCAGAAAAACCGGTCTGTTCCTGCGAAGCCTGTCCCATAAGTGCATTGACAAGATGATGTGCCGATTCCTCATGCGCAAGGAACATCATCATTCCTTTTATGTCACCATCCAGCTGCACAAGTATTCCTGCAAGGACCTCCTCAGCGGAACCAAAGGTATCAGGAAGTTCAGTGAAAGGAACGAGTTCTACTCTCGGTACATTCATGTCTATCTTGACATTAAGCATCTTCGCTAATGCAGTGGTTGCATTGCCCGCTCCGATGTTTCCTATTTCCTTTAAAACATCATATTGTAAATCATCCAGCTTATCCAGTTCTCTCTTTGCCATTACTGCTCCCTTCTACCGCATATCTATTCTTCCTTTGTCTGTTCCTTATCCGAAATTGCAAGCTGAATATTCAGAAGGGAAATAAGCTCACCCTTACTCTTTCCGATTGCACTGATATATCCTGCCATTCCGTTATTAGCGTCAATATTGCTCTTCTCTATAGATTCATCACTCAGTGTTACAACCTCGTTGACCTGATCCACCATGAGTCCGACCTTCGACTGCTGTTCCAGCTTGATAATAATAATTCTCGTCTTATCAGTAATCTCATCTGCCGGAAGTCCGAACTTAAGTCTGAGACTCATAACCGGGACAACTTCTCCACGAAGATTGATAACACCTCGGAAATAAGGCTGTGCCTTAGGAACTCTTGTAATCTTCTGCATTCTTACAATATTGTCAATATAATTAATGCTAATACCATACTGTTCATTTCCAAGCTTAATTACAATAAACTGTCTGGCTGTTGACTGACTGGTTGTTAATGTATCCATAATATTTACCTCCATCCATTATACAAGCGTATTGGCATCAATAATTAATGCAATATCGCCATCTCCGAGGATTGTTGCACCGCTTATCATCTTATTGACATTAATATAGCTTCCAAGTGACTTGATAACTATTTCCATCTGGCCGATGAGACTATCAACGACAATACCTGCACGTTTGTCACCCTTACGGACAATAACAACAGTCATGTTATCCTTATCCTCTTCAGTTGATTCAACATCTAAGAGCTTGCCGAGGCGGATAATAGGAATAACCATATCTCTCAAATGAATAACTTCCTTGGAGTTAACAAACTTAATGTCATCCTTAGTAATATCTTCCAGTGTCTCAATAGAGCCAAGCGAAATGGCATACTGCTCATCACCGAGCTTAACCATAAGAGCCTGAATAATTGCAAGAGTAAGCGGAAGTCTTACGATAAATGTACTTCCCTCCCCAAGCTTGGTCTTAACCTCAACATCACCACCAAGCGCTTCAATCTTGGACTTAACAACATCAAGACCTACACCTCTTCCGGATACATCAGAAATCTTCTCTGCTGTTGAAAAGCTTGGGCGGAACAGGAGGTCAATTATATCCTTATCTGTCATTGCCTCTGCCTGCTCGGCAGTAATTGTTCCCTTCTCAATTGCCTTATTGCGTACCTTTTCAACATCGATACCATTACCATCATCGCCTACCTCAATGACAACATTGTTGCCATCCTGATATGCATTAAGGAATATAGAACCTACCTCAGGCTTTCCGCGTTGTGCACGAACCTCTGCCGTCTCAAGACCATGGTCTGCCGAATTACGAAGCAAATGCATCAGAGGGTCGCCAATCTCATCTATAACGGTACGGTCGAGCTCTGTCTCCTCACCGGTCATGTACAGTTCCATCTTCTTGCCTAACTTCTTGCTCAGGTCACGAATCATTCTTGGGAAACGGTTAACAACCGTCTCAATAGGAACCATTCGCACATTCATAACGGATTCATGCAGCGAAGTCGTAACACTCTCTAGGTACTCAATCTGTTCATTGAAATTCTGTCTTCCGGCAGCAACAGCATCATCAGAAGAATTGTTAATTGAAACAAGACCGTTCTTAGCAATAATAAGCTCACTGACAAGATTCATAAGCACATCAAGCTTGTCTATATCGACACGCACAGACCTGTTGGCAACAGGCTTTCCTGCCTTAGCAGGTGCAGCTTTCTTGTCATCAGTCTTAGCAGGTGTGGATTCCTTATGTGTATCTGAAGAAGCTCTCTGTGTTTCGTGTACCACTTCATTCTTCTGCTCTTCATGAACCTCAGGAAGCTCTCCGCCGACTGCATCCTTAATCTCAGATACATTCTTAATTATGTTAAGTACTTTTTCATAACTCTCATTTGAAACGACGAATACGCTGAAATCAAGTTCAAACTTCTCGTCCTCTATATCCTGTGTGGACGGATCGGACTTAATAACCTCACCGACCTCCTCAATTCCCTTAAAAACAAGAAACGCTCTCGCAGCCTTAAGTATACAGTTCGGGTCAAGATATACAGTAAAGCCGTATGCTTTCATCCCCTTCTTGCGTGCTTCATTTATTGCATGCTTTTCAAAATCTGCAAGAGGAATATTTGTATATTTTGCCAGTTCATTGCTTACCGCTTCAGCGGCCGGTGCTGCAGATGATTCTGCCTTATCCGGTGCAGGTGCAGCCGCCTCGGCTGCATTGTTCTTAACCTCTCCTTCTGTTGCAAGGAACTCATTAAGGAGCTTGATAATAGGCTCATTGTCATCTGTTCCCTCATCAGAAGTCTCCTGAATATTGGCAAGATATGTTTCTAACGCATCTAGACACTGAAACAATGTATCCACAAGACTTGCAGTTATCTTCATCTTATCATTGCGAATTTCGGAGAATACGTTCTCCATATTATGGGTAAGATTCTGCATTCTCTTAAATCCCATAGTACCTGCCATGCCCTTAAGTGAATGTGCCGCACGGAAAATCTCATTGATAGTAGCCTTGTCCTCCGGCTCCTTCTCAATAACGAGAAGCAGTTCACTCAAGTTCTGTAAATGTTCCTTTGTCTCATCAATAAAAATCTCTAAATACTGGCTTACGTCCATTTAACACACCCCCGTGTTTCTTGTTATTGCATCTGCAATTTCATCAAGTGGTTTAACTTCATCCACAAGTCCTGCCTCGGCGATGGCCCTTGGCATACCGTAAACAATACTGGTTGACTCGTCCTGACCTATTACATGGATTTTCTTGGTTCCTTTGAGACTTTTTATGCCGTTGGTTCCGTCGGCTCCCATACCTGTAAGCACAACACATACAATCTCGTCATATGGTGAGCTTTTAAGTGATTCGTACATTACATTGGCACAAGGTCTGAGTGCATCAACAGGCGGTTCATCCGAAAGTGCAATCTTCATGTCGTTTCCCGACCTTACAAGACGGGTATGTCTTCCGCCGGGTGCTATGTATACCGTTCCCTTTCTGACAATTTCCCCATCCTCTGCTTCCTTGACAGCAACCTTGCTAATCTCATTCAGTCTTGCTGCCAGTGACTTGGTAAAACCTGCAGGCATATGCTGTACCACAACAACGGCTGAATTAAGTTCTGCAGGGAGATAAGGAATAACCTGTTGTAAAGACTTCGGACCACCTGTGGAACATGCAAGAGCGACAAGTCTGTTGCCTTTCTCCCGCTTATAAGCGGAGGGTTCACTCATCTTGACGCTCATAGAAGTGCGTGGTGTCGTTCTTACAACATTCGATGTAGTGCTATTCTTCTTAGGTGTACCAAATGTATGCAGGAACGTTGTTCCCAACCTGGCGCTGTCGTTGATCGGAATTTCTGAAATAACACTGGCCTTGGTATTGCTGGCTGTAGCTACATCCAGCATATCGAGAATACGTTTTTTGAAATCCTCGCCCTTGGCTTCAATAAAGTTCTCCGGCTTGGTGACGAAATCAAACGCTCCCAGTTCCAGCGCACGTATTGTCTCCTTGGCTCCTTCCTTTGCAACCGTACTTACAACAATAATTGTCTGCTGTATACGATTCTTCTGTAGCATTTCCAGCAGTTCAAGGCCATTCATCTTAGGCATATTAATGTCAAGAATAATCGCATCATACAGCTTGGGATTACTTACAATCTTGTCAAAGCCGTTGAGTCCGTCGGTAGCCAAATCAGCAACCTCGTATTGTTTATTTGACTTAATTATATCAGATATAACCCTTCTCATGAGTGCAGAATCATCAATTATTAAAATTTTCTTAGCCATAATGCACTAGCCTCTCCTTTCATTCTGCCTATCCTTGCGCTCTTCCTCAAATATATATCTTATAAGAGACTCTCGTTCGTCCGGATTGACATATTCAAATCTGATTCTGTTATGATAAATATCGCGACGGTTTAACGGTGTTTCCGAGCTGATAACAACAGCCGTAGCCTTAAGCATTCTTGGTCTGCCCATCATAAAATAGTCAAATTCCACATATATCTTGCTGCCGGTCTCTAGGCGCTCTCCTGCAAAACGCATACCGCCCCCGCTGATATCAAGCGTGCTTCCTTCCGAAAGCTGAATATTGTCGTGTCCCTCCGGCAAAGTTCCCAGCTTTCTTATAAGCTCGCTCATGTCATCATCAACAGTCGCATAACGTAACGGTTTGAGTGTCTGATATCGGAAATACTGTCTTCGCTGAACTTTTTTAAGAGGCGTTTTAAGCTCCATAACCAAACCATACAGATTATTGCTTTTGTACCGTTCAACTACAACCACACGGCTGTGATACAGGCCATTCTTAGCATAAAAATAGGCGTCAAAATGCATACCGACTGATAAGACTATCAACCGTCCCTCCTTAAAAGGCATAGCAACTGACACCCTCTTTTCATCTTCATCCACATCATATATCTGGCTAAGATATACATTAGACATCCTGCTGTTTTCTCTTGGTATTTCATTAAGTTCCAAGCGCCCACCAGGCGTTAAAATTTTTGCTGACATATATTTCTCCCTCTAGAACCTGTTGTTGTGTTTTAAGACATTATTGAAAAAGTTTCCAATACCTCTTTTCTCTTTTGCCATTGCATTATCCGAGCCCTCGGTCAGATTTTCCATGATATGCTTATAGGCCTTTGATGCTGCCGCTGCCGGATAAGCAGTTGTCACAGGTGACTGCTTCATAATTGCCTTCACCACGTTATCATCTGTCGGTACTGAACCTACATATTCAATCTTCATCTGTAGGAATCGCTCAACAACCGTCGAAAGCTTCTCATACATATTCACACCATCCTTTGGTGAGTTGGTCTTATTTCCAAGAAGCATTATCTTCGTCTTGTCCTGTTCAAATCCCGGGAACATCCTTAATGCTTTTAAAAGTGCATAAGAATCTGTAATTGAAGTCGGTTCCGGCGTCGCCACCAGCACAACCTCCGGACTTGCAGCAACAAATTCAAGAACACTGCTTGAAATTCCTGCCCCTGTATCCACAATGACAACATCCGCAAGACTGTCCAGCTCGGAGAGCTTTCCAACCAGCCTCTTTACCTGTTCCTTATCCAGGTTAACCAGTCTGGCAATACCGGAGCCACCGGAAACAAACATAACTCCATCCGGTCCTTCCGTGACAATCTCGCCCAGCTCCTTACCCTTAAACATCAAATCAGCCAGTGTATACTTAGGTATCACTCCAAACATTACTTCAATATTTGCAAGCCCGAAATCTGCATCAAAAATAATCGCTCTCTTGCCCATCTTTCGGAACATAAGTGCCAGATTAATGGAAAAGCTCGACTTGCCGACACCGCCCTTGCCGCTGGTCACGGTTATGATTCTTGCATGCGGTGTATGCATGGTAGGTTCGGACTGACTGTTATTATTCTGTTTTTGTACTATCTGCCTCAAGCGTTCAGCCTGGTCCATAAACTTCCTTCTCCTTTATTATCTGTTCTACTGTACGGAACCGCTTATAAGCTGTTTAGCAAGTCCTTGTACATCCGTTACTTCAATATCATCAGGTACATTCTGACCACATGTCGTATATGACAATGGTGCGCCTGTACTGATACGCAGATTCAGCAGGTTACCATATGCCCCGGTCTCATCCAGCTTGGTAAACAGCAATCTGTAATCCTTGATATCCTTATATGCATCAGCAATATTTAACAGGTCACGGTACTTCGTGGTGGCACTTAAGACAAGATACTTCTCTATATGTAGTCCAAGCTGTGCCTCCTCAATATTCTTAAACATCTCCTCGATTTCTCCAAGCTGCTCCAGATTTCTGTGAGAGCGGCCTGCCGTATCTACAAATATCATGTCATACTCGCTGTACTCCTTCACTGCATCTATAAGCTCCGAAGGAGAAAAAATAACCGATACCGGAACATCAAGTATCCCGGCGTATGTATTAAGCTGTTCAACAGCAGCTATTCTGTATGTATCGGCAGTAATCATGGCAACCTTCATGCCCTTGTTAAGCTTGAACTCCGATGCAAGCTTGGCAATAGTCGTTGTCTTGCCGACTCCTGTCGGTCCCATAAAGAAGATAATGCTCCTGCCCTTATCCTCGCTTATCACCGCCGGTTCTCCAAGCTTAAGTATAATCTTCTGGTATACGGCAGAAATAATGTTGTCAATGTTTGCTTCTTTCTTAAGTGAAGCGTCAATATCTTCTATGATGACATTGGCAAGCTTCTCCTCAACCTCTGAATCAATCAGTTTATTATAAATCAGCTTAAGATATTTAAAGTTGCTGTTCTCTTTGGTTTCTTCCGGCTTTGCCTGCTGTTCCTTAGGCTGCTCCTTAGACTGTTCCTCTGCCTTTTTATCCTCTTCATTTTTCTTAATCTGGTCTGCTAACAGCGAATGAAGTGTATCTAATTTTTTTTCAATGGATTTCTCAGTCTGGGCACTGAATGCCGTATAGTCATTCTGCCGGTTTTCTGCATACTTGTTATCATGACCGTTCTGCACAACCTCTTTTTCCTCAAGTGCTGCTGTAATCTCAACATAATCCTTCTTAAAAAGTCTCGCAAGACCTCTCTGCTTGATTGTCTTGACATTTAGCACAACCGCTCCCGGACCTAATTCTTCTTTTGCCTTAAGGGCCGCTTCCTTCTCTGTAGGAGCTGTATATTTCTTAACTATCATTTATGCAGTCACCATCCCAACTGATTGTAATTCAACATTTGACTCGATTTCATTATATGAAACCACCGTCAAATCCTTTACATAATCGTTAATTAATTTCTTAAAGTATATACGCACAATCGGAGAAGTAATGACAATCGGGGATTTGCCCATATTCTCAAGCTTCTCCACTTCTTCCTTGACGGAGTTGACGATTCTCTGCGTCCGGTCAGGTGCCAGTGTCAGATAAGCTCCCTGCTCCGTCTGCTTGACAGCTCCCATTATCTCCTGCTCCACAGCCGGGTCCAATGTTACAACACTTGTAGTCTCATTGGAAGGAAAATACTTATTGGATATTGCACGCTTAAGGCTCTGCCTTGCATACTCTGTCAGAATATCAGGATCTCTTGTAGTCGCTGCATGGTCTGCAAGAGTCTCAAAAATCGTAAGAAGGTCTCGTATAGATATTCCCTCCTCTAAGAGATTCTGAAGCACCTTCTGAATCTCGCCCACACTCATAAGCTTTGGAACAAGCTCCTCCACAAGTGTAGGGTTGTTCTCCTTAAGATTATTAATAAGATTCTGGGTATCCTGACGGGTAAGCAGCTCGGCAATATGTGTACGAACTACCTCAGTAAGATGTGTGGCAATTATCGAAGGCGGGTCAACTACAGTATACCCAAGGGACTCAGCTCTTTCACGCTGTCCCTCCGTAATCCATATGGCAGGCAGGTGGAAGGATGGTTCAAATGTTGGAATACCTGTAATCTCCTCCTCAACATACCCCGGATTCATGGCCATATAATGGTCAAATAATATTTCTCCCTCGCTTACCTGTATACCCTTAATCTTAATGATATACTGGTTCGGGTTAAGCTGTATATTGTCTCTCAGACGTATAATCGGAACCACTGTACCTAACTCAATGGCAATCTGACGTCGAATCATAAC
>CAMAKT010000083.1 GCA_945836135.1 uncultured Clostridia bacterium
GATTATAATTATATGTGTTATTTCCATTCGTTCTAGTAAACGAACTCCAGCTTCCGTCCTCCTGAAGCTTTGACAGGCTGACCTTTCCAACAAGTCCTATCGTCGGGCCATTAACCTTTGATGCAATACTATTCCAGCCGCTTATCATTGCGTTAATTGCATCTATAACAATATTGGTTCCACTTTCTACAAGTGTGATTATACCGTTGATGATTCCTCGCATAACATTCTTGATGCCATTCAGTGCCTTTTCGAAATCTAATGTAAATACGCCCTCCAGGAACTCGCATATACCGTTAAATGCAGGAAGAAGGCTTTCTTGTATAAGGTTGTCTATTGCCAGAAATACATCTCCTACAAGCGGTAATATTCCATCTTCAAAAATTGCTTCAAAAGCCGGTAATAAAATTTCTTCTAAAAATTTTCCTATTGCTTTAAGTGCAGGCAGAAGATAGTTATTCCAGCTGTCTTCCACGCCATCAACGAAGTTGCCGAAGGCATCCGACATTTCGCCTACATGCCCGGAGAAATAGTCTATCGTGTCCTGTAATACCTGGATAATAAAGCCAAATATAGGTCGGCCTATTGTGTCCCAAATTCCGTACATCCCCTCGAACAGAATTAAGAACAGGCGTTTTGCATTTTCATATGCTTCAGTTATATACGGTTTTGCCGTCTCGTACAGGTTCTTAATGCTGTTCCAGAGTTTTCCTGCTGCCTCGGATGCGCTACTGAATATTCCTCTAAATGTGCTTAAGCCTTGACCGCCAAGCCACAGCAAAGCGTCTTTGAACTTACTTAGTGTTGGTTGAACATATGTTTCATATATGCTCTTAAACTGCTTGAAGGACTCCGGAACCTCTCCGATATCCACCGTTTCAAATGCATCCGCTCCGGTCTTCTCACCTCCGGCGGAATTGTTGTTCATTACGGTAAGCTTGTCAAATTTCGCAAGGGATTTATTTGTACTGTCAACAGTGTTCTTATAATCTATTAACTGCTGTTTTGCCCTCGTATATGTGCTTTTGCCACTCATATATGCCATGAAGCGGCTAAATGTTTCTATGGCCGTATTGAGCCCATCTACCATCTTTGTCAGATATGGCACAACAGTATTCACTATAGGTTCGAAAGCTGCTGCCAGGTTGTTCTTCAACTCAGCGAGACTGCTCTTGAACTCGGACATCACACCATTGTATTCCTTTGAATATGAAGCCAGGCTCCTAAAACCCTCCTTCATAGCTGATACCATGGCATTGAAGCCCTTTGATATCCAGTTGAAAATCAGCAAGCTGAGAGCAAGACCCTTTAGCCTAGAAGCCATCGTACCGAACAAGCTTGATGACTTCTTAGTACTCTTATTTAAGCTGGACAAAGTTTTCTTTCCACTCTCTCCGGCCTTTTTAAATCCGTTTCGGCACTCGTCAATTGAGTTATTTACACTCTTAAGTTGCCGTCTCAAGCTGTCATACTCCTTATAGCCTTCTCCCACTCCTGCTCGCTTAAGTTCTGCCATACGGGCGGTGATGGCTTCTTGCTTTTCAAGGAGCTTAACAAGGTCCTTATCATGCACCTTTGCCTGCGCCCTGATACGATTAAGTCGCTCGTACTCCTCAGCTTCCTCCTGAAGCTTACGGGCAACTTCTTCCTGCTTCTTTGCTTCGTCGGCTATGCTCTTGTCCGTCATCTTATTCAGATTAGCCAAGTACTCCTTCTCAGCATTTACAGCATTCTTCCAGGCAATATATAGCTCGTCAAAATGTGCATCCCCGGGACCATAGCCCTTGTTGCGAAGCATCTTAAGCCTTGTCTCGTAGTCCTCGACCTGGTCGCTGATGCTGTCGAAGCTTCCCGTATCAGACACCTTAATAGGCTTCACGACCTTACTGTTGGTCGCTTCTTTCTGCTTACGGAGATATTCGTCAAGCTCTTTGTTATACTTTTCGAGTTCTGCTGCCGCTTCCTTGAATGACTTGGCATTCTCATCAACCCCGGTCTGTTTCAATGCATCCAGCTTGCGCTTGGCGTTGTCTGCATCATCCTGTATGTTCTCCAGTGAGCGGCCGATTTCCTTCTCCCCGGATGTGTCAACGTCAATCTTTATCCTGATACTGCCATCTGATTTTTCCATGCAACCTCCTTTCTAAAAACAAAAGCCATCAACACCCTAAGGTGCCAATGGCTCTGAGGCGCTGCATGGCTCTTATTTTTTCATATTCGCATATTTTAAAAACTCTTCTACTCTTTTCTTCTCAGCTTCCGACAGGTCGGCATCTGCTGCCTTTCCCGTTTTACCCAGTTCATAAATCTTCTGTTTCTTCTTGAACTCTTCCTTTTCCTTTGCTGATAAATATGATGGTATTTTCTTCTGGCGAAGCTGTATAACATCTGTAAAGCTGCACTCGCTCAGGTTGTCCAAGAGCCCCCGGAATATAAACCAATGCATGTCCGCTGTGTTTAGATCAATGTGGTACTGAGACCTGAAGGCTGAATATATTCTCCATTGGTCAACATTATAATCCATGAGCTTTACACTGCTTGGCTTTATACCTTCATAGTTGTCATAATTATTAGCAGACATGAACCAAGCTATCCCACTGATGGCTATATCCATGGGTGGTATCTCGTCCTCAAACAGGAGATTAACTGCGATCACGAGCTGTTCCTGTTCGTTGAGCTCATCATCCGACATACACATTGAAATCAGGATACCCGTCTGGAATGATGAGTCTATCCTATAGCCTTCATAATCCTCCGGCATGTCCTCCAGCAATACATTCATTATTTTCTCCTAACCGGCTTCTTGTACTTCGCCATTATTTTCTTCTGGCGTTCAGATGCATGCTTTTCAACGTAAGGACAGAGCTGCTCGAAGAAGTCAGCAAGAAGAATAGGTGATGGAACTATATTACCAAAGACCTTACTACAGCACTGTTCATCCATGAAGAGGTTGTTAATCTCGTCCATTATTTCCTTTGTCTTTGATATAATGAACTGTAATTCTTCTCTAGGAGATAATGTACCTTCTTTCTCTTCAATCTCCTTATCAACACGCTCAAATGCTTCTATAATTCCGTTGTAATTATCAATGAAGTTCATGTCATCCACCGGGATACAGATTGTATCACCGGCATCATTTACCTCAATCTCTATTCCTCTGTTAACTCGAATACTATTCATAGTCTATACCTCTATACAGTCTCGGTAGCTGTGAAAGTTCTTGTAGCCACATTAAATGTACCCTGAATACCATCACCCACGCCACTTATGGTCATAGAGTTTACAAGCTCGGCACCACCCTCTCCTCCGATTGAGTCGAACTGATATGTGCAGGCCCTCTTGACAGCCGGCCACACACCGTCTGATATAGGCTCTTCAAGGATGTTCACCCTTACATAACTGCTTCTTGCGGCTGCCCCTGTAGGAAGCAGTCTGACCTTCTTATCAATCCACTTCTGAAGGTCCTCGTCCTTAATATATTCCTTCTCAACTGACATGGACGGAGCATACGACTTAACATTCGCTGTTCCGCTTGACTGGTGAATGTAATGCTTAGTTTCATTCTCGGGATTAAACTCCTCTGTGAGTGAACTGATTCCGTCTCCAAGCAAAACATAGTTCTCTGCATCCTCTCCGATATTGAAAAAATGCATAAGCTTCTCTCTCATTTCGCTCATTACTATCTCTCCTTTTCATACTTGATTTTAATGGTAAAGCCATATATGGCTGAATCTTCATTCGCCGCCTTCATGTGAAACGGCGTACTGATTGATATGTCAAGACACTTAAGATGCTCCGGGAGTTCCGGAAATATCATCTTCTGTCCCTGGTCATATATCCACTCAGACAGCTTCTCCATAAACACATGATTATTGTTCCTTTCAGCATCTGTCTTACTGTCAAGACGTGCCAGGAACTCATAATAATCTGTATATACCTTCCTACCGGATATGTATGTTTTCACATTCTGCACCGGCTCCTTGGCTATGCCGTATGATGCCGACTGCCCGCCGAGCGCATCAGTGTCAATATCGTTAATATTAAAACTGGCAAACCACTTAATAATGCTTTCAACTACTGTCATTTGCTGTTCTCCCTGAGTTTCTTGCGTGCCGCCTCAAGTACCTGCTCCATTCCCCCATTCTGCATGGCCACCTCTACCCAATGGGATGTGCCCTGTCCCTGATAGTGCAGTGATGTGTCAGTAAGCTCCTTAACAACTCCAGGGCGGCTCCAGAATCCATATTCCTTATTAAACATAGCGCCCTTCTTATACTTAGGGTCAACCATGAGCATTCCATAGTACTGGTACCTGGCATAAGGAGTATTCCATGATACAATCTCTCCACCGTCCTCTATCATTGCACTCTGTTTCAGGACTCCGCTGTCAAACGGCACCAGTGCATCACTTAATCTCAATACTTCCTCAGCAACCGCCATCTGGACACTGCCGCGCCTGTTGATACCAAGCTTTCTTACAAGCTTACCTACTTCAGGTAATGATGTCTCAATATCAATCATATTATCTTGCCACCACCTTAATGTTCTTAAGCCTTGCCCTGCCGGTATTGTCCGTCACGGCTGATACTGTCGCCGCAATGTGCTCCCTGATGAGCTGCGACAGGGTGTAATCCTTGCTTATTTCCGCCTCGCATTCACCTAAAACTGCCACATCCTTATTAGTGGTAGGATTAATGGTGAAAAACCCGTCTGTGGGCTTCTGAGTGGCGTACAGGCGGTAATCCATGTACTTCCCCGGCATTACGGCGGTCTGTGTCGGTATGGTGATATTGACAGCTTTCTCAGCGGTGAGCTTTCCGTCGGATGATATCTGCTTAATTACCTCAGATGACCACTGACAGCCTTTAATCACTATTCTCTTCCAGCTCTCAACGCCATCCACCTTCTGATACTGATAGAAAGTCACTGTATCCGTGAACATATTACATCGCCCCCATTAATCCAGTACCTGACAGACAGCTCCTTACGAGGGAATTGAGTTCAAGCTCTGCATCCTCACGCTTGGTAAGAACGTAGCTCTCAGAGTAGCCGTCATTCGATACTGAGGATATTCCTTTGCCGGTGCCGTTCACCTCATGCGAATAAGCGGTATTGATTACCGTACATACTGCATCCTTAAGACGCTCATTACGATAATCCCCCTCATCCATCAATACAGTACTCAGAACATATGGTCTGCACATCCTCTTAACCCGACTACAGGCCTGACCGGCAAGTGAATTGAATTTCTCTTCTGTCATATTATCAGCAAAACGGGAGTGATAGTCCTCCCAGTCCACTGTTAAGTTCAAACTGTTAATACTCTCACCCCCATATTACTAGGCTGTTGCCTTAACCTTAATTCCCTTAAGCATGCCTGCCATCTTGCTGTTCTTTAATACAGTAGCGGCAACCATCTCGACATCACCTTCCTTCACGGCTCCTGCCTGTGAAAAATCCGGAAGATGCTGTGAAATAATCTTATCCCCCTTAGGAGAAACACCATGGAATGCATTAAGACCAATCTTAATACCGAATATTGCTGTGGTGCCATCTGTCTCAATCGGCACTACCTGCTCTGTCTTGGAACCATTATAATAGTCTCCGGCATTTAAAAGCCTGATTCCGTTGTAGCTCTCAACATAATTGCCGAAGTCATCCTTCGTTCTGTCATAATAACCTGCTCGTCTTGCCGCGGAACGTGTCTTTGTGAGCATCTCGGTGTTCATCATAAGAATGTCCGGCTTCTCAGCGAGCTTGCTGATGAAAGTATCAAGTGCATCAAGATAAGCATTGTAATTCTGATCAAGAAGAGCAGATGTTGAAATATCTACACCACTGGCCGTATACTCAGTGTCTGAACCGGAAAGAATCTTCTTAAGTCCGTCAAACGTACCGGTGACATATCCTGAACCGGATGCAGCACTGGTTCCATTAATGACAAGCATATGGAAATAATTTGCTGCTGCCTTAATCTTCTCTCTCATCTGGAACTCGACCTCATTTACTGCACCGGATGTCTTGGCGATAACACGGTCAATCTGATATGAGCCACCAAATATTACGAGATCAGCAGTTGCTTTCTCCCTCTTTGCCTCGTTAGGCGTGTACTCCTTGTTAAGCTCTCTCACTGCCACGGTTGATGGTGTCTTAAGACGCTGATAACCATATGTGAGTGTGCTGCCTCCTGTTCCGGGTGATACCGCATCATCGAATACGAGCATATCGAGCAGTAATGACGCTCTTCTGAACTCGTCTACTACCTGCTGGTCCACCTTGTCGGCCATGCCGACCTTAGCCTCTGCTAATGTGATAGACATTTTCTTTTACCTCCTTTTAAGCATAATGCGCTGAAAGTGCACTTGTTAATGTATCTGCCTGCTGTCCGCTTCCTGAGTTGGTAACGTGACCGCCAACATCCATTTTCCCTCCGGTAGGCTTAGGTTCAGGTTCTCCGAAAAGCATCTTACTGTCCTCAGCCTCTGTGAGCGCCTTTAATGCTGCTGCCACATCCTCTTTCTGGTTCTTGGACTTCTTAAGTGTGTCAGTGTCAAGAAGCGCCATAATTGCCTTGTGGTTCTTTCCCTTGGCTGCTGTGATGGCATCCTTCACTATATCGTTGAAGTCTCTCTCCTCAAGCTGCTGCTTGTACTCTGTCTCGATTGTTGCTTTTTCGGTCTCTAAGGTCTTGATACGCTCATTGAGAGCTGTCACATCAACATCCTTATACTCCGCAAGCTTCACCTGTAAGTCCTTAAGCGCCGTGTCATTGGCAGCTATGGTCTTATTGGCCTTATCAAGGTCACCTGAGAGCTTGTCATACTCTGCTGTCGTCTTGTAGTTCTCGGCTACAGCCTTGGTAACGGCTTCGCTCTTTTCCTTTGGGATTTCAATGCCGTTTGCCTTTAAGATTTCTAAAAAATCCATGTTACCTCCTTCTTTTCTGCCCCCTGACAATAAAAAAAGCGCCAAATAACTAATTCTCTGTAAAGAAAATCAATTATTCGGCGCTAAGGCTCTCTTGTCAGTTGTTGATATTATCGTCTCCTGCTTGCACTTCTTGCAATATGCCGGGAAACAATATAAACGTGTGTCACTCCTCACCTTGGTCATGTGGGGGTATCCACATTGAGGGCAGGCAATCCAATTATAAAAATGTGTCTGCAATTTAACCACCCTTCATCATTATAGAACATATATTCTGTAATTGCAATAAGTTTTTAATCATTTTCATCTTCTATTGCTCTTATCTGCGGTAGATATATTTCTTCCAGTCTCCGGTATTCCTTACCGGAGCCGATTCCTCCATCAAGCACATTTCCTTTTTCAGGAGCTGATGCATCATCTGGTATCTGTTTTACTTTTTCAAGCCATTCAGCAAATAATGCATCTCTTCTTTTCTTCTGGTCCTCAGTAAGATTTGCAATTTTTCTTTTTCTATCTTCTAATTCTTTTTCTGTCATATTCAGCATATCCCTCATTCTTCAGATAGTTCATAACACAATGCTGTATATCGTCACCTGTTTCATAGCATTCTTGCAAACCGCCAATATATATCCGGTTGTATGACAGCTCATTTATAGACTTGATTATCTCCAGTTTGTAATCATATTCCTCATTAACCAGCCTGTATGACGCATTCTGATATTTTTTAATGATATCAAAGTCATCCCTGCCGAATGAGGTAATACCATTTATAGCCGGATGATTATGTAGTACAATACAGTCATTCAAATCAAATTCTCCCAACTGTACGCTGTTTGCTACACCTTGATTATAATATACTTTTCCATTTTTATCAAATACAAAAACCAGCTCTTTATCCTGGTTTCTTATCAGATTGCCATAGTATTCTACTGCCTCCTCAATCTTTTCCGGGTCAATGTCTCCAAGCAGTCTCAGCTTTTCATCTGTACCCTCATTTTTTACACTTTCGCGCCTCTCCCATATCCGTTCGATTGGTGTTCGATTATCTGAGTTGGCATCTTCCGCATCTTCTATCATCTTCTGGTAATCCTTATATGCCTGTGTCTTCTCAATGTCCGTTCCGGCTTTCTCCACACGGCACCGCTCATACTTTGGTCGGATGTCGCATTTATCACAGAAGTCAACATATTCATCAATCTTGGTTTCTATCTTCTTGCCAAGCTCCTTGCGTCCTTCTTCGTCCATTTTTAGTTCCTTAAGCGCTATGTACTCCTTTCGCATGGAGCGTATCTTGCGCTCCATCCGGCGCATCTTCTGAGTCATGGCGTAATAGTCATACACCTTGCCGTCAATCTCCTTAGGTGCAGGCTCAGGCTTGTACTCCGGCTTTACTGATACTCCCTCGAACCATACATAATGGCTGTGGCGGCAGTTGTAGCCATGGAGTCCTTTAGGATCGAGAACCGTTGATGTGTTCGCATCATATCCGGTAGCTTCATCAAGGCTCTTTATCTCATATCCTATACGTTTCTCCTCTTCCTTGTGTTCCTCGTCATCAAGCTTATATACCTTACCCTGCCATTCCTCATGGTTTTCTATACCTGTACCTGTGTTTCTGGCTCCCCAGTGCTCAGATACATATACAAGGGTTTCTCCGCTCTGTTTGATATTACTGTCCATGATGCAGGCAGAAAGCTGTCCGTAACTCGTCCTCAAGGTAGTTCTCACAGCACTCTCCATGGTTCTGGAACTATTTCCTCCAAAGTTAACGGAGCGCATACCGCTGTCAGCCATGTCATGAATAGTGTTTACTATCTCCTGTTCAATGGTCGTAACTCCGCTTGCCATTCTGATTATGGCATTATTAAGGCAATCAGTATAAGCATTACGTGCATCTATGTACGAATATCCTCTCTTGAAGCCTGCAGTTCCGGTGAGATTCACAAGTTCATCCTTCAGACGGCTACTGAAAGCTTCTGATATCTGTGAAAGTCGTTCTCCCTTCCTGATAATATATCCAGCCTCTTCCCATATCTTCCTGTCCTGCATATCCGATATATCCACAGCCTTGTAAACCATGTTACAGCCGGCCTTGACAGCTTCACGATTAATCTGCTCCATCTTCTCTGCATAATCACTTCTGTAGTCTGCAGTGTTCTGCGCTATCACTTTCTTAAGCTTTGTATTATAGCGAAGTAGCTTCATTGCTTCACGCCGTATCTTCGCCGGGCTGAAGCCCAGCTTTTTCATTGCTGCAAGCTCATTCTCAATGGTTCCCGAATATGTCTTTGTCATATTAAGCCTTTTTGCCACATCCTGTATAACCCACTGCTCCAGCTCGTCAAAATACGGCATGAGTGCCTCCGACAGGACATTAATCTGCTCATCCGTCAGCATTAAGCCTCATCCTCCTCCGGCTCTTCATCCTCTTTGGCACTGTCTAACAGGGCCGTGGCTTCCTCCTCAGACAGGTTATACTTTTTCATGAGATACCATATTGTCAGTTTTGGTATGTTGAACTGAAGCGCATCATTTCTCATATCCTCAAGCTCTGCCTCATCATCTTTTATGTAACTGTCGTTAAAGTCCACTTTGATTTCAGCATCAATGTCATAGTCTGTGCCCTGGAATGTATTCGAATACCAGATTACAGCCCTTACAAGTTCTGTTATGTAATTGAGTGCCTGCTGCCTCTGCTTATTAAGCTCCTGAAGCTGGTCCTGCTTCGTTCCGGAGTACTCCGTGGCCGTTGTGATTCTGCCGTTCTCAAATGTGTACTTCTTGGTTCCAAAGCCAAACTGCATTGACAGCAGAGACAGGACAAGCTCAAATGTCTTTGTTATGGATTCAGCCCTTATCTCCGGATTATATTCATGATACATTTCTTTCTCTTCCGGAAGGCGTTCTCCCATAAAGACGAACATCTTTTTCTGCTCCGGCGTCATCACAGGCTTACCCATTTCGTCAAATTCACATAGCAACTCATTTACCATGATTATCTTCTCGCCCTTGTCCAGATCAGAAAATAGGATGTTAAAACACAGGTCAAGCGCCTTGAGATACGGTATGTTGTTCCAGAGCTTAGGCAGTCCGAAGCCCTCCATATCTTTCAGGTTATTCACTTCCGCATTTCTCATTATTGAGAACGGCTTCACATCTCCGAGAAGTATATTCTCAACTTCTGACGTCTGGTTGCCGCTCTCGTCAAATTCGTAGGTTGAAACGCTGTACTGCTGCCCATTAAGATAAAATACAACCAGTGTCAGGATTTTCTTTGTTGACTTTATGCTGCTGCCATAGAAGGCACACTCAAGCACTTCCCCGTTCTCTATCGTGAGAGGTACAATTCCGTCGGCATTTACATAGTTTATCTTTATTTTGCCACCGCGCAGTGAGCCGTCGTCATATTCCTCAGCCCCGGCTATGCGTATATATGCTCCTACCGTACCGTCTGCGGTCATGCGTTCAAGCTGTTCCCTGTACATAACCGGAAATTTGTTATCATCAAATATCTTCTTAATCTGCTCGAACTGGCTCTCATCATTTCCGGCATTAATCTCAACCATCTCGCAAAGGTTTGCTTCATCAGAGCACAGCCTCTTTGCAAAGTTGAGCCTGTTGAGCTCATATTTCTCGCCCTGTATTGTTTTCCTCATATGAAAGTCCTTTATGGGCTCATTTGAGTACCATGCGTCACATATGGCTATGCGGCTGTAGGGGATATCGTTGAGCTGAGTATACCCAAGTTCATTAAGTTTTCTCTTTACCACCGAATCAAGATTGTCATTTTTCACTTGCTTCTCCTCCTGTCAAGTTCTATATATTCTACAAAGTCCAGCAGCGTATAGCAGAATGCATCCCACCAGTCATTGCAGTTGCCAATATTAAGGTCCTCCGGTATATCCGGATGTTTCTCATCCCAACGCAGGGACGCTATTGCTTTTCTAAGCTGCACGCAGCGCTTATTTATTTTGAGCCTGCCCGAATTTAAAAGCAGGTCTATGAGCTTCGGTCTGTCAGATACTTCATTCTTACGGCATCCTTTTATGTTCCTGTAAGGTAATCCGGCTTCCCTTGCTGCATTTATCAGTGAATTAATCATCGTAGGGCTGGCAGAATCAGGAAACACCCAGTCAACCCTGCCG
>CAMAKT010000084.1 GCA_945836135.1 uncultured Clostridia bacterium
TTGCTTTCTTTGTAATGCATACAGGCTATAAGAATTATGAATATCTGATTTATATATTGCTGTATTATTGCATAGCGCTTGAAAATGGCATTTTCTTCGAAATAACTGAGACAGGTAAGCTTCTGCTTCATTCACTTGTAATGATAATTCCGCTGCTTATTGCAGGAATTGCCTATACGATAGCCAGCCTGTCTTTGGAATATGTTATTACGTCGTTTATTATGCTGATGGCATTTGCACTGGCAATGTTCTGTACTCTGATGCATATAGGCAAACAATATGAGCGTTTTGAGAAGGCTGTCCTTGCCAAGGAGAGAATTATTGATAAGGCTATGGACAATAACAAAGAGATTATGGAAAAGCAGGAAAAGCTATACTATGTCAATGAACAGCTTGGAATCAAAAGGATTGAACTTGAGAGTGCTAACAGAAAAATAAATGCCAATATTCTTGAAATCAATATTCAGAATGATATGCTACATTCCTTTACAGGCGCGCAGGACATAAGGAAGATTAATGAGTTCTTCGCAAATAAGCTTATAACGGGAATGAATATTCACTGTGCAGGTCTGTTTAAGTTGGGAAATGAGGAAGCGAAGAGCTTATATGAGGACTATAAGCGTAACAATCCTCTGTATGATATTGATGCAAAATATGTTGTCTACGGCAAAATCAGCAAAGAAATCTGCGAAAAAATAATGACTGAACTGATTACTCCGGAGTTTGTGAGTCAAACACTTGGAAATAAATTATATATATGTGAAAATGTAAATCATTCGAATTACAAATTCCTTATAAATTACAATATTCGTTCGTTCGTTGCCAAGGCTCTGTATATTGACGGAAGACAGGCAGGTGTGTATATGATATGCCATGAGGAACCTGAGTTTTTCCATCAGAGGGAGACATATTTTGATAATATTTTATCAGAACTTCAAGTTGGTATGAACAATGCATTCCTGTATTCACAGCTTGAGAATATGGCAAAGCATGATGGCTTGACAGGTTTGCTCAACAGACGTATTCTTAATAAGGCAATGGAAAAATACAGGCATCCTGATGAAAGCATTCTTAAGGAGCATATCAGTGCTGCCATGTTTGATATTGACAATTTTAAGTCTATTAACGATAACTTCGGACATCTTTTCGGCGATGCCGCAATCATATCTGTTGCAAATACTATAAGCAAGGTTGCAAAGCAGTATGACGGTGTAAGTTACCGCTACGGCGGTGAGGAATTTGTCGTGATGTTCTTTAGTAAGGAACTTGATGAAGTAGTTGCTGCGGTGGAGGAGATACATAAAGCAATACGTACAACACCTATAATTGTAGGAGAGCACTCTCTGTATATTAATACAAGTGCCGGTATAAGTGCATATCCGCAGCTTTGTGACAATCAGGCCGTTATTATTGACAATGCTGACAAAGCGATGTACAAGTCAAAGACCAGCGGAAAAGGTAAAATTACGATTGACAGGAGAACAGATACATGAGAGTAATGACAATTGCCAGCGGAAGCAGCGGCAACTGTATATATGTTGGTGACGACGATACCCATGTGCTTATCGACACAGGAATAAGCAGAAAGAAAGTTGAGGAAGGACTTAGAAGACTTGATTTATCGTTAAATGATATTAACGCAATTCTGGTGACACATGAACATTCCGACCATATATCCGGTCTGGGAGTGGTGGAGCGCAAATGTGAGATTCCTTTATATGCAACCTGGGGAACAATACAGGGAATAAAGAACACTAATCTTGGCAGGATGCCTGATGGTATATACAATACTGTAGAGTGCGATATATGTTTTTCAATAGGTTCACTCAAAATTAAACCAATAGCTACTTCACATGATGCCCTTTGCCCCTGCGGGTATCGTGTCGAATCACAGGACAAGGTCTTTGGATTGGTTACGGACCTTGGAGTGTATGATGATTATATAGTTGACAGCTTTGCGGGAGTTAACTGCATAGTGATAGAGGCTAACCATGATATACGAATGCTTGAGACAGGGCCTTATCCGTATCTGTTAAAGCAGAGAATACTAGGGGACAGAGGACATCTGTCCAACGAATCTGCCGGGCATCTTATTGACAGACTTCTGGGTAATCAGATGCAGGAGATACTGTTAGGGCATCTCAGTAAGGAAAATAACTATCCTGATTTAGCCTATGAGACAGTAAGGACAGAGATTGATTTAAGCGAGAGCTGTTATCATTCAAAGGATTTCAAAATCAGTGTTGCAGGACGAGATGAGCCGAGCCATATTATTGAATTATAAAAAAGAAAGGAATATGAAAAATGAACAAGACAATTATTACCGTAGTAGGAAAGGATACAGTAGGAATTATAGCAAAGGTATGTACATATCTTGCAGATAATGGTGTCAATATACTTGATATTTCACAGACCATCGTACAGGAATATTTTAACATGATGATGATTGTTGATATGGAGAAGGCTTCGAAGCCATTTGCTGATATTGCTGAGGAGTTGGAGCAGCTTGGTGAAACAATCGGAGTGAAGATTAAATGTCAGCATGAAGAAATATTTACCAAAATGCACAGAATCTAAGAGGGGAAAGTACATCATGATTAATATTTTTGAAGTAAATGAAACCAATAAAATGATAGAGCAGGAGAATCTGGATGTTCGTACCATTACACTTGGAATTAATCTGTTAGACTGTGCAGACTCCGATTTGTCGGTGACAAATGATAAGATATACAGGAAGATAACAACAGTTGCCAGAGATTTGGTTAAGGTAGGAAGGGAAATAGAGAGAGATTTCGGAATTCCGATTGTCAATAAGAGAATATCCATTACTCCGATTTCGCTGGTAGGCTCGGCGTGTTGCAAGACCCCGGAAGATTATGTTACCATTGCAAGGACGCTTGACAAGGCAGCGCATGAAGTCGGTGTTAATTTTATAGGAGGATATTCAGCTATAGTAAGCAAGGGCATGACAAGGAGCGATGAACTGCTTATACGCTCAATTCCGCAGGCACTTGCAGCAACAGAACTGATATGCAGTTCAGTCAATGTCGGCTCCACTAAGACAGGCATTAATATGGATGCTGTGCGCCTTATGGGCGAGATTATCAAGGAAACGGCCGAGGCGACCAAAGATAAGGATTCTCTTGGCTGTGCAAAGTTAGTTGTACTTTGCAATGCACCGGATGATAATCCTTTTATGGCAGGGGCTTTCCACGGTGTTTCGGAGGATGACGCAATAATCAATGTGGGTGTAAGCGGACCGGGCGTGGTTAAACATGTGTTGGAGCAGGCACACCAAGAGAGCTTCGAAGTTCTGTGTGAGACAATTAAAAAGACAGCTTTTAAGATAACAAGAGTAGGACAGCTTGTGGCTCAGGAGGCATCCAAGCGTCTGGGAATTCCTTTCGGAATTATTGATTTATCCTTAGCACCTACTCCTGCAATCGGCGATTCGGTTGCAGATATATTGCAGGAAATCGGACTTGAGAGAGCAGGTGCACCGGGAACCACGGCAGCACTTGCAATGCTCAACGACCAGGTTAAAAAGGGCGGTGTAATGGCTTCTTCCTATGTGGGAGGTTTAAGCGGTGCATTCATTCCGGTGAGCGAAGATCAGGGTATGATTGATTCTGTTTTAGCCGGAGCCCTTACTATTGAGAAGCTTGAGGCTATGACCTGTGTATGCTCGGTAGGTCTTGATATGATTGCCATACCGGGAGATACGAAACCAACAACAATTTCAGGAATTATAGCTGATGAAGCTGCCATCGGAATGGTTAACCAGAAGACTACGGCGGTACGTGTTATCCCTGTAATCGGCAAGGGCGTAGGTGAGACTGTGGAGTTTGGCGGGCTTTTAGGCTATGCTCCGATTATGCCTGTTAATTCCTTTGACTGCTCAGAATTTGTAAACAGAAAGGGAAGAATACCGGCACCTATTCACAGCTTTAAGAATTAGAGGTGTATTATGAATTCAAAGGAAATAAGCGAGATTAAAAAGCTGTTCTGTCAGGACAAGAGCGCAATATCAAGAATATGCGGCTGCTATGTGGACGGCGAAAAAAATAAGGTTACTGAATTCAAGGAGGCATTTCTCGCACTTCCTGAGGAAGATATGTTTAAATATTTTTCCATTTTCAAGAAAACCTTGTCGGGAAGTCTCGGAAGAAACCTTCTTAACATGGAATTTCCTCTTGAGGAGGAATTGGAGGGCGGCAGGCATGAGCTGCTTATGAAGCTGCGGGACAGCGAACTTAAGGATGACGAAATTCTGCATACATTCTATGACAGAGTCATCGAAAACTATGATACGGTTGATAATTACCTTATTCTTTTGATACATCAGGCCTATGATATTCCTGGAAAGACCTCGGACAATATTGAGATGGATGACGCTTCTGATGAGGTATTTTCGCACATATTGTGCTGTATATGTCCTGTATCACTGTCAAAGCCGGGACTGTCATACTTTGCATCGGAAGGTTGCTTCCGCAACCGCGTTAGGGACTGGGTTGTGGAAATGCCGAATATAGGCTTTCTGTTTCCTGCATTTAATGACAGGAGCACGGATATACATAGCCTTCTGTATTACACGGCAAAGCCGGATGAGCTACGTCTTGATTTTGCCGAGCCGATGCTTGGCTGTAATATTCCTATGTCCGCAGGCAATCAGAGAGATACCTTTAACAGCGTAATTGAGGAAGCACTTGGTGAGGAATGCAATTTCGAGACGGTGAAAAATATCCATGAGATAATTAATGACAGGATAGAACAGGCCAAGGAAGAACCGGAACCACTTTCGCTCAATAAGGCTGAGGTCAAGCAGATACTATCAGACAGTGGAGTGGATAACGAGAAGCTGGAAAAATTTGATCAGTGCTACAGCAATCAGGCAGGCGATTCCACACCCCTTCAGGCAACTAACATTGTAGAGACCAGAAAGTTTGAGATTAAGTCACCGGATGTTGTTGTGAAGGTCAAGCCTGACAGGACGGATCTGGTAGATACCAGAATAATTGATGGCGTACCATATCTTGTGATAAAGATAAGTGACACCGTTGAGGTTAACGGAATTTCGGTGAGATTTCCTGACGCGGAAATAAATGAATAATTCATACCATTCTAATGCATCCTATTAATAAAAAAGAGGTGCATTATGGATTTTAACGGAATGAATATGGAAGGGCTTGCCGGAATTGGAGCTTATCCGGTGGGTTTTATGGATGCTCTTGGCATGGATGAACGTCTAATGACGGGCTACAATGGCCTTACTGAGGCGGAGAAGGAAGAACTTATATTTCGATACAAGGATGCCAAATCAGATGAAGAAAAGCAGGACATCTTAAGTGCGCTGATGCCGGAAGAGGATTCTGTGAGAGCAGTAAGCGCTGATGACAGCTATGAAAATCTTCACGATGATGACAGTAATCCACTGATATAAACAAAAAGAAAAGCCTGCACATTATGTATTGGGGTATTTTACAATACTATGTGCAGGCTTTATTGCAAAGGTGAATTATTGGATAAGGCGGCTAAACAGTATCGATACGGCACACCTGCTGCCTGTATTCATCCTTAAGCTGGTAATGAAATTTGCCGGATACAATGGATGCATATATATCCGAGGACAGTATATCATAGCGTATAAGCTGCTTTCCTTCATCTGAGAGAACGGATATGGACTTACCCAGGCTGTTGATAATACAGATATTGGAGTCTTTTCTGATATGGCTGAGAAAGAGCTGACCATTTTCTGAGACTGCAAGCAGCCTTGCATAGGGAAGTTTGCCGTTTCTTACAAGTCCAAGAAAAGTAGCCATATCAGTGTCTGACAGACGGGTAAGAAGGTGGAGCAAGGCACGTTTGATTCTTGAAGCAGTTATATTTTTTGTTTTGAGCTTAAGTATAAAATCCTCGTAGTTTCCTTCAAATGCGATATTTCCTTTCTTTTCAAGCAGATTATTTATACGGTTAGCAAGGGCCGGTGAAAAGTCGGCATAATCGATGAGTTTATCACGGCTCTGAATGAGGGCATAACGCAAATAATTGTACATATCATCATTGCAGACGGGGAAGCATTGACCATAGCTTTCCAGAAGTCTGTTGCTGCTTCCTTCGGGAAGTGTAGATTTTAGGAAAGCTTCAACAGCACTTAATGAATTGTGGGAAGACACTTCATTTCTGAATGCAGTTGCTGAAATATAACCCTTGTCCGGTGAATATGCACTGTCATTATAGCCGAGACCAAGACGTTTAACTGCCACGGGAGTTATAGGTGAGCAAAACTTAATCAGTGCCTTAATATATTCTATTGCCAGGATATTATTCGGTGTAAAGATATAGGGACTGCCGCCTTCACTGACAAATGCATATTCCCTCGCCAGAGGAAATGAGGCTCCACGGGACAGATATTCGTTAAGCTTTTTTTTGAATTCATCGGATTCTTTCAGCAGAAGCTCGGCTGCTGCCGAAAGAATATCAATATTGTCGTTCTCGGCACCGAATACGAGATAATCTATTCCTCCAAGTGAGTTGAGCAGTGCGACGGAAGCGGAGGCAAAATGTTCTGCACTGGAGGTTGAATAGGCAAAGGGAAGCTCAAACACTGCATCCGCACCGCAGGCGATAGCTGCAGCAGCACGGACAGCTTTAGGTGCAATGGCTATATCGCCCCGCTGCGTAAAATTTCCGCTCATAACGATAACAATGCAGTCTGCTCCGGTCAAACGCCTTGCCTCGTCAATTATATATTTATGTCCATTGTGTAGTGGATTAAATTCTGCGATGATTGCAGCCGTTTTCATACAAGCCTCCGATGTATTTTGTATTATAGTATTATATCCTATTAAAGCATATATGTAAATTAAATGAATGCATCATATTAAGTATTTTTTGTGAAAATAGATTAAAGATATGGAAAATTTTTATAAAAGATTGTATTATAAAAAAGAATAATAAAATGTCATATTTGAGGATCTGATATATGAAAAAAGTAAATGATACAAAATCAATATATTCTATATTGATGGCAGTATTTATTATGATTGCTGTTTCATGTGCAATCATTCTTATAGCTGACAAATATAAACGCTGGAGAGCGGAGGACATATTCAGAAAGCTGGCTGAGAGCACAAAGGTTGAGAATGTTACAGAGCATAGGAAAAATTCGATTCCGGAAAGTGTCATACCTGAAGATGCCATGCTGAGCAAATATGAACTTAAGGTGAAGATGCTCTGTGAAAAATATGGTGTAAAGGTGCCGGAAAAGTATATTGACTTTGACAGCCTGCATGAGACAGTGTCAGAGGATATATATGCATGGATATATATACCTAATACCAATATTGACTATCCTGTTTTGCAGCATGCCACGGACAATGCATATTATCTTGAGCATAATCTGGACGGCTCAGAAGGATATCCGGGATGCATTTATACAGAGAATTATAATTCCAAGGATTTTACGGATCCTCAGACCGTTGTGTATGGACACAATATGCGTGACGGCACCATGTTCTCGGATTTGCATAAGTATGAGGATGAAGATTTTTTTAATGAGAATAAGTATGTGTTTTTCTATACGGAGGATGATGTGTTCGCATACAGGATTTTTGCGGCATACCAGACAGATAATTCACATCAGCTTCTCAATTATAATTTCTCAGATAGTGGAGTATTCATAAGATATCTTAATCATATTTTTGAAATAGAGAGTGACCCTCAGATTCTTGACAGGGATGTGAAGTATGATGAGGACAGCAGACTGCTCACATTGTCAACCTGTGTTATGAAGGAGAGACAGTTCCACTTGAGATACCTTGTGCAGGGTTTCATGCTGGACTAAATAAATTAGGCTGTGGATTGTATTTATTTACAAACACAGCCTTTTTTGGCTTTTTTTACAAAAATTAATCTTGTATACAATAAACATGTGGAGTATAATATAGAAATCAATGGGCTTTTATGTACAAGCCGAATTTATTACTTGAAAGGAGTCATTTTATTATGGCATTTATTGATGAAATTAAGAAAAAAGCAAAAGCGGTTAAGAAGACTATCGTTTTGCCGGAGTCCATGGACAGAAGAACATGGGAAGCTGTAGAGACTATTCTTAAAGAAGATATTGCTAATATTGTTGTTCTTGGTACACCTGAGGAGGTAGCTGCCAACAGTGAAGGCCTTGAGGTTTCAGGCGCTAAGGTTATTGATCCTCATACATCTGACAAGCTTGCAGCATATGTGGATGCGCTGGTTGAGCTTAGAAAGAGCAAGGGTATGACTCCTGAGGAGGCACAGAGACTTCTCACAACTGATTATATGTTCTATGCCTGCATGATGTTAAAGACAGGTGAGGCTGACGGTATTGTATCCGGTGCCTGCCATTCAACTGCCAATACATTAAGACCGGCTCTTCAGATTGTTAAGACTAAGCCGGGCTCTAAGATTGCTTCTGCATTCTTCGTAATGGATGTTCCTAACTGCGAGTACGGTGAGAATGGTACATTCGTATTTGGTGACTGTGGTCTTAACCAGAACCCTTCACCTGAGGAGCTTGCTGTAATTGCCGTATCCTCTGCTGAGAGCTTCAAGTTCTTGGTTGGTGCAGAGCCTAAGGTAGCTATGTTAAGCCATTCCTCTAAGGGAAGTGCTAAGCATGCAGATGTTGACAAGGTTGCAGAGGCAACAAGACTTGCCAAGGAGATGGCTCCTGAGCTTAAGTTAGATGGTGAACTTCAGGCTGATGCTGCAATGGTTCCTTCAGTTGGTTCTTCAAAGGCTCCGGGAAGTGATGTTGCAGGACAGGCTAATGTACTTATTTTCCCTGACCTTGATGCCGGTAACATCGGATATAAGCTTGTTCAGAGACTTGCAAAGGCAGAGGCTTATGGTCCAATGCTTCAGGGTATTGCTAAGCCTGTCAATGACCTTTCAAGAGGTTGCTCTGCAAGCGATATTGTCGGTGTTGTAGCTATCACAGCAGTACAGGCACAGATGCAGTAAGGGGTTTTACATATCACATTTATTTGGAGGATTAGATAATGAAGATTTTAGTAATCAACTGCGGAAGCTCATCACTTAAGTACCAGTTGTTTGACATGGAGAATGAGTCCGTTATGGCAAAGGGACTCTGTGAGAGAATTGGTATTGAGGGCTCCAAGCTTACACACAAGCCTACAGGCAAGGAGAGCTGTGTTATTGAGAAGCCTATGCCGGATCACAAGGTTGCAGTTAACCTTGTTCTTGAGATGCTTCTTGACAAGACTTATGGTGTTATTTCAGATGTTAAGGAGATTTCTGCCGTAGGACACAGAGTACTTCATGCAGGTCAGAAATACTGCCAGTCCGTAATTGTCAATGAAGATGTTAAGGCTGTTATCCGTGAGTGCTT
Source organism: uncultured Clostridia bacterium (assembly GCA_945836135.1). Taxonomy (GTDB): domain Bacteria; phylum Bacillota; class Clostridia; order Lachnospirales; family Lachnospiraceae; genus CAG-882. Next base: position 9,389 of record CAMAKT010000084.1, read on the forward strand.
CGACCTTGGACCTTTACACAATCCTGCGAACCTTATCGGTATTGAGGCTGTTGAGGCTGCTATGCCTGGCACACCTAATGTGGCTGTATGGGATACCGCTTTCCATCAGACAATGCCTGAAAAGGCATATATGTATGCCATTCCTTATGAGTACTATGAGAAGTATGGTATTCGTAAGTACGGTTTCCATGGTACTAGCCACGCATTTGTTTCAAAGAGAGCAATTGAGTTCGGCAAGCTTGATCCGAACAATTCCAAGGTTATCGTATGCCACCTCGGCAACGGAGGTTCCCTTTCAGCAGTTGTCAACGGCAAGTGTGTAGATACCAGCATGGGTCTTACTCCTCTTGAGGGACTTGTCATGGGAACAAGAAGTGGTGACATTGACCCATCCGTTATCCAGTTCATCGCCAATAAGGAAGGCAAGGACATCAATGAGATGATTAACATGCTGAACAAGAAGTCCGGTGTTCTCGGTATGAGCGGTGTATCAAGCGATTTCCGTGATGTCCAGAAGGCTGCCGATGAGGGCAATCATCATGCAAAGGTAGCTCTTGATGCATTCAAATATAGAGTAATCAAGTACATCGGTGCTTATGCCGCTGCCATGAATGGTGTTGATGCAATTGTGTTCACAGCAGGTGTCGGTGAGAACGATAAGGTTGCCAGAAAGGATATCTGCGAGGGCGTTTCCTTCCTTGGTGTTAAGCTTGATGACGAGGCTAACCAGAAGAGAGGCGAAGAAGTAGTTATTTCCACTCCTGATTCCAAGGTTAAGGTTATGGTCATTCCTACCAACGAGGAGCTTAAGATTGCTCAGGAGACTTTAGAGCTGGTTAAATAAAAAAGTGTTGACAAATCTGTTCATTATAGATATAATAGTCAGCGTGTGATTAAAAGAAGAGGTTTTTATGCTGGTTGATTTGTACGGAATTCTTTCTCACGAAGGAGAGGTTAAGAGGTTGACAACGCCCATCGAAGCAGCGTGTTTTGCTACTAAGCTTGGTGAATATGCGTTTGTTGATAAGCAGGACGTAAGTCTTACTTTTACCAATACAGGAGCTAAGAATATCAGGGTTGAGTCCCATGTGGACGTTACATTGAATATTCCCTGCGACAGGTGCTTAACAGAGGTTCCTTGGCAGATTAAGGTGGATTCCGCCAGAGATATGAACTTTGGCACGGAGTCACCGGATGCAGACGAGACACTGTCGGACATGCCTTTTATTGAGGGTACTGTCTTTGATGTGGAGAAGTATGTATATAGTGAGATTTTAGAGAATTTTCCTATGAAGGTTCTGTGTAAAACAGACTGCAAGGGAATCTGTAATGTATGCGGCATGAATTTGAATCTCGGTTCGTGTGATTGTGACAGACAGGTCCTAGACCCAAGAATGTCAAAAATACGCGATATATTTCAACAGTTTAACCAATAGAACTGCGTTGTAAGGAGGTGTAACAGATGTCAATTTGTCCTAAGAATAAATCTTCTAAGGCTAGAAGAGACAAGAGAAGAGCTAACTGGAAGATGAGCGCTCCTAACCTTGTAAAGTGCAGCAAGTGCGGCGAGTTAATGATGCCTCACAGAGTTTGCAAGAACTGTGGAACATACAACAAGAAAGAGATCA